>RDYC01000358.1 GCA_004293295.1 Bacteroidota bacterium | reverse complement strand
ATAGGGTTTTAAGTGTACTGCTTAAAACCTTTTTTATTATTGGGTATGAATTGCATTGCTACATTTAGTATTCAATATGTCATTATTTTTTTGACAAGCAACATAAGGCAACATGTCAAAATATATTCTAGTCAAATGTTATACATAAACCAAAATAATTATGAAAACAATTCAATTCATGAACTACCGATTAGCAACATTTCTCGTTGCATTTGTTTTACTATTTGCGTCATGCGACAACCCTATTTTTGATCCGGGAGGGGAAGGCAACGGCAACGGAGGCGGTAAACCTAAAGATCCACCACCAACTGATTGCAGTATTAAAGGTACCATGGTGCGTGTACCTTGTGCATTTGGTATTTATGGCGATTTATGGATTAAAACAGACAATGGCAAGTACCTCCAGCCTTGCGAGCAATCCTTTACGACTTTAGTTGCCATGGAGTTAAAGGATGGAGACCGTGTAGAGTTTGGTTATACTGCACAAAGTAAGTCATCATGCGATAATGATGAGATTCGTTGCTTGGCAGCATTGCCTGAACACCAATCAGTTTCATTAAGTTGTATTCGGGTAATAGACACAAAACCAATTGGAGATTGCCCTTCGCTGGTTGTTGATTATACCAATTACCCTGAAAATGTCATACAAGTTTTAGAATCGAAAATGGATGGGAATTTGCTTAAGCTAAAAGTGGGTTATAGTGGATGCAGCCAGATTGATGATAAAGATTTTTTATTAAGTTGGAAAGGTGAAGTTCAAGAAAGCTATCCAGCCAGAGCGCTTTTGCAATTGTCAAGCCCATTTATTACAGATGGAATAACCTGTCAGGCATATTTTACCAACGATTTATGTTTTGATGTTGCAGCCATAACAAAGCTAAACCAAGGGGCTATTTATCTCAATATTGGAACACATAGCATATTGGTTAAATAAGCGTAATTTACTCGTTTAATAGGGTTTTAAGTGTAATGCTTAAAGCCCTTTTTCATTATTGGGTATAAAGTGCATTACTGCATTTAATTTTCATTATGTCATTATTTTTTTGACAAGCAACATAAGGCAACATGTCAAAACATATTCTAGTCAAATGTTATACATAAACCAAAATAATTATGAAAACAATTCAATTCATGAACTACCGATTAGCAACATTTCTTGTTGCATTTGCTTTACTATTTGCGTCATGCGATAACCCCATTTTTGACCCGGGAGGAGATGGAGGAGGAAATGGTAAACCTAAAGACCCGCCACCAACAAGTTGCAATGTAAAAGGAACCATAGTTCGCGTTACTTGTGGATTTGGTGTTTACGGTGAATTATGGATTAAAACAGAACATGGCAAATACCTGCAACCTTGCCAGCAATCGTTTATGCCACAGGTACCTGTTGATGTAAAAGAAGGCGACCAAGTAGAGTTTGGATACACTGTGCAAAAAGACTCGTTATGTGATAGTGACGAGATACGTTGTTTGGCAGCATTGCCAGCATATCAACCCGTTACTATTACTTGTATTCGGGTTGTTGATAAGAAGCCCGTTGACACCTGCCCAAAAATTGTGATTGACCACACCAAATATGAACCAAGTGTTATACAAATACTGGAGTCGGAAATGGACGGAAATTTTCTCAAATTAACAGTTGGCTATTCAGGCGGTAGCCAAGTAGAGAATAGTGATTTTTCTTTGAGTTGGAAAGGTGAAATTGAAAAGAGCAATCCACCACTAGCGAAATTGCAATTATTTAGTCCAAAAGTAGTGGAAGGAAATGTTTTGCAGGCTTATTTCACCAACAATTTATGCTTTGATGTGTCAGCCATAAAAGCACAAACAAATAGCAGTAGGGTGAGGTTGCAAATAGGTGAGCATGAGATTCTTTTTTAATAAGTTGAAGATTGATGTTCTAAAGCCTTAAGCAATTTGCTTAAGGCTTTTTTTGTGCCCGTTCACAATAACATTGTATACTTGTATTGGGCATGACAGGTATATCAATATTAAAACAATGGTTTAAACATAAAGAGTGGAAGGCGTTTGCTTTTCAGCAAGAGTGTTGGGAAGCTTATCTAGCCGGGAAAAGCGGGCTTTTAAACGCACCAACAGGTAGTGGTAAAACATTTGCATTGGCATTACCCATACTGCTTTCGGGAGTTAAAACCAAATCACCTAAAGGCGTTAAAGCCATCTGGATTTCGCCTATTAAGGCGTTGAGCAAAGATTTGGCATCAGCCATAGAGGAGCCATTAACCTATTTAAATACCGGATGGAAAATAGCCACCCGAACCGGAGACACTGAAACCAAAGAAAGACAAGCACAAAAAAAGTCGCCACCTGATTTTTTAATCACCACACCTGAAAGTTTACACTTAATGTTGGCTCAAAAGGATGTATCCGATTTTTTTAAACAACTGGAGGTGGTTGTGGTAGATGAGTGGCATGAGTTGTTGGGAAACAAAAGAGGAGTACAAATGGAGTTGGCACTAAGCAGGTTGCGGGGTATTAACCCCAAGTTAAAAATATGGGGCATAAGTGCTACCATAGGTAATTTGGAGGAAGCTAAACAAGTATTGTTGGGAAGCACGGCAGATGAGGGTGTTTTAATAAAAGCAGCTATCAATAAACAAATTGAAGTGGTATCTATTTTGCCAGATGAGGTGGAAAAATATCCATGGGGAGGTCATTTGGGAATTAAGCTAATCCATAAAATAATTCCCTTAATTGAGCAGGCAACTACCTCCCTGATTTTTACCAATACCAGGTCACAAACTGAAATATGGTACCAGCAATTGATACATTATGCTCCTCAATTGGCCGGAGCAATAGCCATGCACCATGGGAGTTTAAGCGGAGAAACCAGAGCTTGGGTTGAAGATGCTTTGCATAGAGGCTCTTTAAAAGCCGTGGTATGCACCAGCAGTTTAGATTTAGGCGTTGACTTCAGACCGGTTGATCAAGTGATTCAGATAGGAGGGCCTAAAGGTGTTGCACGTTTTTTGCAAAGGGCCGGCAGAAGTGGCCATCAGCCTAATGCTACCAGTCGCATTTATTTTTTGCCTACTCATGCTCTAGAGTTAATGGAGGCCTCCGCATTAAGAAAAGCCATACAAGCTGAATTGATAGAAAGCAAGCCTCCCGTAATCCGTGCATTTGATGTGCTTTGTCAGTACTTGGTAACCCTTGCCATTGGGGAAGGATTTGATGCCGAAAAAATAGGTAACGAGGTACTGCAAACCCACTGTTTTAATTCTATGAGTGCGGACGAATGGAATTGGGTATTGCAGTTTATTAAAGCCGGTGGAGATAGTTTACAAGCTTATGATGAGTTTAAAAAAGTAGAAGTGGTTAATAACTTGCATGCTGTAACCAATAAAAAGATAGCCATGATGCATAGGTTATCCATTGGAACTATCGTAAGCGATCAAATTATGCAGGTAAAATATTTAAGTGGTGGAAATTTGGGAACCATTGAAGAGTATTTTATTTCCAGATTAAATATTGGTGATGTTTTTTGGTTTGCCGGACGCAGTCTTGAATTGGTGCAGCTAAAGGATATGACTGCATTGGTGCGTAAATCCACTGCTAAAAAGGCATTGATACCCAGTTGGGCGGGAGGAAGAATGCCCTTATCAAGCCGCTTAAGTGAACAACTCCGACTGGGATTGACCAATTATATAGAACACGGTGCGTTAGATGTGGAATTTCAGGCCATTGAGGAAATTCTTGAACAACAAAAGGCATCATCAATACTACCTGATGCGCACACGTTACTGATTGAAAAATTGACCAGCAAGGATGGTTATCACGTTTTTATTTACCCATTTGAAGGGAGATTTGTGCACGAAGGTTTGGCGAGTTTGGTCGGCTATCGTATTTCTAAAATTGTGCCTATTTCTTTTTCCATCGCGTTTAATGATTATGGGTTTGAATTGCTAAGCGACCAACCAATTCCTATTGAAGAAGCATTGGGAGACGATTTGTTTACTGATGATGATTTGTTTGCCGATATGTTGTATGGGATTAATGCTATGGAAATGGCCAAACGCAAATTCAGAGATATTGCGCATATATCAGGATTGGTATTTGGAGGGTATCCCGGAAAGGCTGTTAAAAGCCGGCATTTACAAGCAAGTAGTGCCATGTTTTTTAAGGTGTTTATGGATAATGAGCCCAATAATTTGTTACTTAAACAAGCATACGAAGAGGTAATGTTTGATCAGTTGGAAGAAGTGAGGTTAAGAAATGCGCTTAAACGCATCGGTAACCAACGCATTGAGGTAATTGAGCTGCAACAGGCTTCTCCGTTTGCCTTTCCTATATTGGTTGAAAGGTTGAGGGAGAAAATGACCACTGAACAATTGGAAGAGCGAATAAAAAAAATGAAACTGAAAATGGCGGATTAATTTTTTTGATGGCCCATTGCCACCACTCTTTGTGCAGCCAATTTACTCGCTCCTTCACCGCCTAATAATTCTCCCAGTTTTTGATAATCAGCCATCATGTGAGGATAATGCGGTCCTCCGGGCAATACGGCTTTTAATGCTACGACCATGCGTTCAGCCGTAAAATCATGCTGAATCAGTTCAAGAATAGCCGGCTTATCCAAACATAAGTTTACCAAAGAAATGTATTTTATATTAACCAACCATTTGGCAATATGATAGGAGATGGGGTTGGCCACATAACCGCAAACTTGCGGAACATTAAACAGTGCTGTTTCTAAAGTGGCTGTTCCACTGCAAACAATAGCAGCTTTGGCTTGCTTTAGAAGGTTGTATGTTTCACCAAAAACCAGTTTAACTTGGTTGTTTAAATAAGGTTCATAATGCAGCTTGGTTAAACCGGGTGCTCCGGCAATTATAAATTCGTATTCAGGAAATTGGCTCACCACCTCCAACATCAAAGGTAAAATCTTGTCAATTTCTTGTTTTCGGCTTCCGGGCAATAAGGCAATTAAGGGTTTGGTAATACCTTGTTCTGTTAAAAAGTTGGTATTGTAGGTATAATTAGTGATGGCATCAATTAATGGATTACCAACATAAGTGGTTTTCACCTTCCATTTTTTAAAATAAGGTATTTCAAATGGAAAAATAATCAAAAGCTCATCCACAAATTGCTCCAGCTTTTTGCCCCTGTTTTCTTTCCAGGCCCATATTTTGGGGGCAATGTAATAAACCGTTTTTATGCCTTTTTTCTTACAGAATTCAGCTATTCTTAAATTAAAACCCGGATAATCAATCAATACCACCACATCAGGGGCAAAAGCTTCAATATGAGCCTTGCATAAGGCGATATTATTGAAAATGGTTCTTAGGTTTAGTAGCACTTCCACAAACCCCATAATGGTTATTTGTTTGTAATGCATTCGCAAGCCCGAAGTTTGTTCTGCCATCAAATCACCACCCCAGAATTGGAAACTGGCATCCTTGTCCTGCTGCTTGATGGCAGCTATTAGGTGGGCTCCGTGCAAATCTCCGGAGGCTTCTCCGGCAATAATAAAATACTTCATTCAACAGCAATGTTAGCAAACAGTTTTTTAAAGTCATACTAAAACCTATTTTTGTTTAAATCATATACGCTTATGGAAAGCCAAAA
>RDYC01000064.1 GCA_004293295.1 Bacteroidota bacterium | reverse complement strand
TATACTTGGAGCAATTGACGAAGTTTATTCAAAAGAACTTGCAGAAAAAAGAGTATTAAACATCTATCTACCAGATGGCTATAATCAAAATGACACAACAAAATATCCTGTGATATACTTACTTGATGGTTCAGCAGACGAAGATTTTATTCACATAGTTGGACTCGTTCAATTCAACAGTTTTGAATGGATTAATCAAGTTCCCAAATCAATTGTAGTTGGTATTGCAACAGTAGACAGAAGAAGGGATTTTACTTTTCCTACAACAGTTCAGGCTCAGAAGAAGAATTTTCCCACAACAGGACACTCAGATAAATTTATTTCATTCATTGAAAAAGACTTGCAACCCTATATAGAAACAAAATACAGAACAAACGTAGACAAAACCATCATCGGACAATCTTTAGGGGGACTATTGGCTACAGAAGTATTGTTAAAGAAACCAACACTTTTCAATAAATACATTATCGTTAGCCCAAGCTTGTGGTGGGACAACGGCTCACTATTAAATCAAACAGCGAATTTATCAACAACGAATCTTGCGCAACAGACGGCAGTCTATATTGGAGTTGGGAAAGAAGGACTAACACCAACAGAAATACCAAGAGTTATGGAATTGGATGCCAATCTTTTAGCCGAAAAAATCAAAGGAATAAATAGCAAAAACACAAAAGTATTTTTTGACTATTTGCCGCAAGAAAATCATGCTACAATTCTGCACCAAGCCGTTTCTAATGCATTTAAAACGATGTATTCAATAAAAGGAAACGAATAAGAGAGACCATAACACTGTTTTGGCAATACAAGAGCTATGAGCCAACCTGGTGTTTTCTAGCTATAGTGCGCTCTTGTGCTTGTGATATCGCTAAAGTTGCAAACCTTGTAGCAATAATGAACAACCCAAACAATAGACTCGTATACATAGACTTGATTAAAGTTTTCCTGACTTGCTTGGTGGTAATTCATCACGCAGGACAGCCTTATGGAAACACAGGTGGCGTGTGGATATTTAGCGAAAATCAACAACTAGACTATTTGCCGACATTTTTCTTTTTCAATGCAGCCTATATGATGGGTTTTTACTTTTTTATATCAGGTTATTTTATGTATTTCTCTTTA
>RDYC01000357.1 GCA_004293295.1 Bacteroidota bacterium | reverse complement strand
CTTTAAACCAAAATCAACTTTATGGGTATTTTCTCTAGTGGTTTGGGCTTTTGCATTACTTAAATAGCCCGGAAAAAGGAACAAGTAGTTGATGAAAAAAATGATAAAACCTTTCATTGCGACCGAGTTATTTATATAGGTAGTCAATATTCCGTTTCAAACCGTTGTATCGGGTTCGTTTAATTGGCGAATTTTTAAAAATTTTATTAAAAACGTCAGCTGTAATATCCATCCAATCGTTTTTAGTAAACTCCAATATTTCACTTATGGGTTCAAATTTAGGCTCATTATGCGGTTTTGCAAATCTATTCCATGGGCAAACATCTTGGCAAACATCACAACCAAACATCCATTCGTCAAATTTGCCTTTCATTTCCTGTGGAATGGCATCCTTTAATTCAATGGTGAAATAGGATATACAGCGGCTGCCGTCAACTACGGTTGGCGAAACAATGGCCTGAGTTGGGCATGCATCTATGCAAGCCGTACAAGTGCCACAATGGTCGGTTGTTGGACCATCGGCTTCTAATTCTAAATCAATGATTAATTCGCTTAAAAAATAAAACGAGCCACTGCCTTTATTAATAAGGTTGCCATTTTTACCAATCCACCCTAAGCCGCTTTTGGCTGCCCAGGCCCTTTCCAACACAGGTGCCGAATCAACAAATGCGCGTCCTGATATTTCGCCAATGTTGGCCTGCATCCATAACACCAGGTTAGCCAGTTTATCTTTAATTACATGATGATAATCCTCCCCATAAGCATATTTGCTGATTTTGGGGTGATGTGGTTGTTTCTTTTCAGGGTAATAGTTATGCAATAAGGATATAACAGTTTTAGCCCCTTCAACTAATAATCTTGGATCCAAGCGCTTATCAAAATGGTTGTTCATATAATCCATTTTTCCTTGCATGCCTTTACTTAGCCATTGCTCTAGCTTTGGGGCTTCGTTAACCAGAAAATCGGCCTTACTAATGCCAACAGCTGCAAAGCCCAATGCCATTGCTTGCTGTTTTATTTTATGGGTAAGTGCTGATTGGTTTTTCACGTATAGGCAAATATACACGCTCTGCTAAAAGTAACCGGAATAAAATAGTGACATTTACCCAAGTAATACCAAGTGTGTATGAATTAATCAACAAAAGCCCGTTGGCTTGGGCTGAGCCTTTTATTGGTTTAATGGGGCTGCGAGTAAATAATCAATTCCAATTACACTAAAGGCCACCTGCTCAGTAACATGTGGCCTTTAGTAAATACTTAGTGGTTAAAGCAAACTTTTGGGTTACAAAAGCCCTTCATTCAAAATATCTTCGCCATCTCCGGTGTCTGGGTTATCTTTTAAAGGGGCTTTTTTATGCTGTTTTCTGGCTGCCCTTTTTTCTTCCTTTATTTTCTTAAACTCGGCACGCTGTTTTTCGTCTAAAATGGCATTAATCCTTTCGTCATTTTTATGGTGCTGGGTCATTATGGCCTTTCTTTTATCTTCTTTAGAGGCTGTTTTCAAGCTTTCGCGTAAAGCCTGCATTTCTGTTTTGTTTTGCTTAAGCACCCCTTTAAGTTTTGTTTTTTGGTCGGCCGTCAACTGCAAACGCTCACTAATTTTAGCCATGGCACTGTCTTTTCTGGCACCATGTTTTTTGTGTCCTTGTGCAAAAGCACTTGAATGCATCATAACCACAAGTGCCAGGCAAACAATTTTAATTAAAGTTTTCATAGTTGTATTGTTTTTATGCTTTTGATAACTGCGAATAGCAAAGGTTTAATCAGGGTATAAAAATATTTGATAAATTTTACCATAAATACGGCTTACCTTTGACAATCAATAATTAATTTTTGTTCAATCAACAGGGCTATGTACCCTGAAATGTTTTGAAACGATGAGTAAACACGGAAGAATTTTGGTGGCCATGAGTGGCGGCCTTGACAGCACGGTGGCAGCCGTTATGTTGCGCGAAGAAGGTTATGAAGTGGTTGGTGTAACCATGAAAACCTGGGATTATGCTTCAAGCGGTGGAAGCAAAAAGGAAACAGGTTGCTGTAGCCTTGACTCCATTAATGATGCAAGAAGTATTGCCGTTAAACACGGTATTCACCACATGATTTTAGATATACGCGATGAGTTTGGCGATTTTGTAATTGATAATTTTGTTGAAGAATATTTAGCCGGCCGAACCCCCAACCCTTGTGTTTTATGCAATACCCACATTAAATGGGAGGCCTTATTAAAAAGAGCCAATCAACTTGATTGTGAGTTTATGGCAACCGGGCATTATGCACAGGTACGCGAAGAAAACAATAGGTTTGTGGTAAGCAAAGGCCTTGATGAGCATAAAGACCAATCGTATGTATTGTGGGGATTAACCCAAAAAAGTTTGGAAAGAACCCGTTTTCCATTGGGGAAGTTCCATAAAACAGCCATCAGGCAAATGGCTTTGGATATGGGTTATGAGGCCTTGGTGCAAAAAAGTGAGAGTTATGAGATTTGTTTTGTTCCGGATAACGATTATCGGGGGTTTTTAAAAAGAAGGGTGAATGGGTTGGAAGAGAAAGTGGAAGGCGGCAATTTTGTAGACAAGGCAGGGAAGATATTGGGCAAGCACCATGGTTATCCATTTTATACCATTGGCCAGCGGAAGGGGTTGGAGATAGCTGTGGGAGAGCCATTGTATGTATTGGAAATTAAGCCGGAAAGTAACACGGTGGTTTTGGGTAAAGAAGAAGAGCTAAACAGAAAAGGCATGTGGGTGCGGGGCTTAAACTTAGGCAAGTACGCACAATTAAACCAGTCGCTTGAAGCCGTTACGAAAATTCGTTATAAAAATGCCGGTACCCATAGCATTATTTCGCAAGAAGGCAACCGCATGAAAGTTATATTTAATGATGATGTTAAAGGAATAGCACCCGGACAATCGGCTGTTTTTTATGAAGGTGATGATGTGATAGGAGGAGGCTGGATTGAACAGAGTTTTGAATTGAACTAGTGGGGATAATTAATAGTTGTTATATTCGTTAAATGAGCATGAAAAATTTGTTGATAGTGTTTATTACCGCTGTTTTATTTATGGCTTGCAAAGATGAAGGCAATGAAGACGAAGCAGGCTCGATAGGAACAGAGTACTACCCGATAAAGGTTGGCAGCACTTGGATTTATACAGTTGACTCTATCGCATATGATGATAATGGACCAACTCAGGCTATTGATACATTTAGGTATAAATACAAAGAAACCATTACCTCAACTGATATTGATGGAACCGGTAATACAGAATACTTGGTTTCCCGGTATTTTACACCAACTGACACGGGAGAAAATTGGCAATCGGTAAACCGATATGTGGTGCAATTGGTTAATAATAAGGTGCAACGTGTAGAAGAAAATGTGAGGTTGGTAAAGCTGGTGTTTCCGTTAAAAGATCGGAATAGTTGGAATGGGAACATGTTTAATGGCAAAGAACCATTGGCGTACCGTGTTCAAGAGTTTAAAAGGGGATACTTATTTAATGGAACCACCACGCCCAGTGTTAAAATTGACCAGTATAACGTAAAAAATATTATAGAAGAAATCAGGCGGTATGAGCGTTACGCAGAAAATATTGGTATGGTTCAATTGTTGTTTGATTCGTTAAATACCCAAAGTACAGGTACCAAGGGCTTTAGGTATCGCTTAAATTTACAGAGCTATACGCCTTGATGATGAAAAAGGTATTGCTGTTTTGCTTTTTTTGCGGTTGTATTTTGCAAACGTTTGCTCAGCAGCAAAAGGTGTATAAGTATGTGGTTTTTTTTACGCATAAAGATACACAACAATACGTTGGTTATCCAACTCGGTTTTTATCGCCCCAATCTTTATTACGTAGGCAAAATCAGGGAATTGCGATAAACAGTCAGGATTATCCTGTATCTTCTGCATTATTAGATACCTTAAAAATGGCCGGCTATACCACACATGGTGTAAGCCGTTGGTTAAACTGTGCCGTTGTTTTCAGCGATAAAAAAGATGAACAGCAGCGACTAAAACAACTTTACGGAGTAAAAAGTGCAGAGTGGGTTGGGTATGGTTATAAATCTATAAAAAATAAACCAACGGAAGCGGAACAACCTGCTGAAAAGAAGAAGAAAGCCCCAAAGGCTCATACTGTTTACGGCAAGTCGTGGTGGCAGGTTGAAATGATTGGAGCTCATCGCCTCCATGAAAAAGGACTACAGGGAAAAGATGTTTTGGTTGCGGTAATTGATGCGGGTTTTAAAAATGCCAATCGGATTGGGGTATTGGAAAAGGCCATGCTTCAAGTTGCAGCCACCTACGACTTTGTTGACCTCGAACCAAACGTGTTTGATGATGATGAGCATGGAACATCAGTGTGGAGTTGTATGGCTGCCAACGACACTTTTAACTTGATAGGTACCGCACCTCAGGCGTCTTATTTATTATTGCGTAGCGAAGATGCGCAAACGGAATTTCCCGTAGAGGAGTTTTATTGGGTTATTGCTGCCGAGTTTGCAGATAGTGCCGGGGCTGATATCATCAATTCTTCATTAGGATATACTGATTTTGATAACGAGATGTTTAACCACAACTCCAAACAGGTGTTTATGCAAAGCACTTGGATTAGTAAAGGGGCGGCAATTGCTTCGGAAAAAGGATTATTGGTAATCAACAGTTCCGGGAATGAAGGCGACAAAGATTGGCAGATTGTGGCATTTCCGGGTGATGTGGACGAGGTGATTACAGTTGGTGCTGTTGATGCAGATGGTTTTGTTGCCAGTTTTTCTTCAATTGGTGTAAAAGGAAGCAAATACCTAAAACCTGATGTAGCTGCGCCAGGTAAAGGGGTTTTTGTTGCCTCAGCAGATGGAGAGGTGTTTCCCGGAAATGGCACCAGTTATGCTTGTCCTATTTTAACAGGCGGTATGGCTTGCTTATGGCCACTGTTTAAATCAATGCCGCAAAAGCAAATAAAGTCCTTATTGGCATTGAGTAGTAATGATTATAATCAACCAAATATCTATTCAGGTTATGGGCTGCCCGATTTAAGTTTACTTCACGCTTTTGTTACAACAGCAAAAACAGATACCATTTTTGATATGCGTAAGTTAAGCGATAAATATTGGCATATTGCGGGTAATGTAACGCAGCCAAGTATAATAGAAATAACCATCTTAAATGAGCGTGGAGAGTCTGTACAAACCCAGTTATTACCAGTTGATAAACCCGGGAGTTTCAGGCTAAAGCTTCACCAAAGTGATGCCACAAATCCGGGTAATTACAGGCTAGTATGCACCATGCAACAAAAAAGGATGACTTTGCCGTTTTTAATTAAATAACATGAAAACAATTGAAGAATTACAACATTTTTTAAATATTGAAGTATTTAACTTACTTAAAAACTTGAACGCTGATGTTAAACCCAAATGGGGCAACATGGACGCAAGACAAATGGTGGAACACATGCCGCTTGCATTGCAAGTTGCCAATGGTAAGAGGGTATTGGCACTTGCCACACCTGAGGATAAAGTGTTGAAGATTAAAAATATTGCATTGCTCAGTGATCGGCCTTTACAAAAAGGGTTTAAAAATGTAGCGCTTCCGGTTGATCCCATTG
>RDYC01000356.1 GCA_004293295.1 Bacteroidota bacterium | reverse complement strand
TTCTCAACAGTTAAATCATTCCGGTTAGAATATGAATTGAGAGACTTAGGTAACGTAAATCTTTCTGCTAACTACGCTTTACAGTTTGCTGAAGGAACCGGATCTAACTCGCAATCGAGTAGTTCTTTGGTACAAGTGGGTTTACCTACATTACGAAATGTTTTCCCTATGGATTTTGATACCAGACATATTTTAAAGGGAATCTTTGATTACCATTATCGCGAAGGAAAAGATTATAATGGACCAATTGTAAACGGGAAGAAGATATTAGAAAATGCAGGAGTTAACTTGGTATTTAACTATTCTTCAGGACGCCCTTATACCCAAAACCTAACTGCAATACCTGAGGTTCAAGCAGGATCAAGCCAAAGAAGTCAGGTTAAGGGAACAATTAATGGTTCAAACTTGCCTTCTCAGTTCTTTATGGATTTGAATATTGATAAAAACTTCATGCTAAAATCGACAGCTGTTGATGGAAAAGAAACCCGCTACCGTTTACGAGTGTTTTTATGGGTACAAAACTTACTTAATGCTGCAAACGTGCTTGGTGTTTACAGATTCACAGGCTCAGCATATGATGATGGGTTTTTAAGCTCCCCTCAAGCACAAGAACAAACGCGTGTTGCAACCAATACACAATCTTTTGTTGACTTGTATAATATCAGGTTAGTAAATCCAAACAATTTTACTACTCCTCGGTTAACTAGAATTGGTGTTTCACTTTATTTCTAAGACAAAGTATTACTTATCATGAAAAATAAAATCAATTATTTCAACATCGCTAAAAACATCGGTGTGCTTTATATGCTGATGTCGGGTATATTGCCTTTAAGTGCAAAAGAAAATATTGGACTCCCCAAGGATCCTAATCCGCCTCAAGGTGGAATATTGGGAAAAATGACCAATTGTGCTCCTGCTACCCAACAAAAGGATTTGGATGTAAACAATGTTCGGACTACCATATTAAATGGTGGCGACATGTGGTGGAATCTTAGTAACGCACGTTATGAAATTCCTAAAGTGCAAGCAGGGCAAGTAGCAAAAAATTCATTATTCTCAGGAGCTTTGTGGATAGGTGGTGTTTCAAGCGGAAATTTAAAGCTGGCTGCGCAAACTTATCGCCAAAGCGGGAACGATTTTTACCCGGGGCCACTCACTTTATCAAATGCTTCTGTTTCTCCTGAAACGTGCAAAAAATACGATAGGATTTATAAAGTTACCTTGCGTGAAATCACCGCCATCACAAAATCAGATGATATCAGTTCCTTAAATATATCTAAGGATATTTTGGAATGGCCGGGCAACGGAGATTTAAGTATAGGTACTGACGCCCGTTTGGCTCCTTTTTATGATGCCGATAGTAATGGTGTTTATTCAGTTGAAAGTGGAGATTACCCAACCTTAAATAATGGTAGAGAAGAATTATCGAATATTCCGGATATGATGTTGTTTATGATTTACAACGATAAAGGAAATATTCACTCAGAAACTCAAGGTATTCCTATCGGGTTGGAGTTTCATACCCAAGCATTTGCCTACTCTACCAATAATGAAATTAATAACATGACTTTTTACCGTACCACTATTTTTAATAGAAGTTCGGAAACAGTTGATAGTACTGTGTTTGGCCAGTGGGTTGATGCCGATTTGGGTAATTACGCAGATGATTATGTGGAATGTGACGTGGATAGAAATTTAGGTATTTGCTATAATGGTGATGACAATGATGAAGGTATTTTAGGCTACGGTTTAAATCCTCCAAGTGTTGGAATTACATTCTTCGAAGGTCCAAAAAATCCGGTGACCGACAAAGAAATTGGATTAACAAAATTCGTATACTATAACAACGATTTTTCGGTAACAGGAAACCCTAGTAGACCTGAACATTTTTGGGGCTATTTAAATGGTAGGTGGAAAGATGGAGGTAACATTACTTATGGAGGTAATGGTAGAAATGGTTCTGATACAGCAAGCTTTATGTTTCCGGGAGATAGCGATCCGGCAGGCAGACCAACTTGGAATGAAAGAATAGCGGGTAACCAACCACAAGATAGGCGGTTTTTACAAACGGCAGGACCATTTAGCTTGTTACCGGGTGCGGTAAACAGGGTAACTGTTGGAGCTGTTTGGGCAAGGGCTTCAAGTGGAGGTGCAACAGGGTCGTTTAATTTATTAAAACTGGCAAGTGATAAAGCAACTACACTTTACAAAAATAACTTTGAACTCAAGGTTGGTCCGGCTGCACCGCAATTAACTATTATTGAGTTGAACAAAAAGTTAGTAATTACATTCAATAAAACCAATGAGGTAGAGCGTTATAAGCAAGATTTTGCCGGCCCTTGCGCACAAAAAACAACATATAAGTTTCAAGGTTACCAAGTGTGGCAACTTAAAACTCCTTCTATTCCAAGTGATATTAGTGATGTGGAACAAGCCAGACTTGTGGCGCAATTTGATATTGTAGATGGTGTGTCAAGGGTGGTGAATACCATTTTCGACCCAACTTTAGAAGAAAATGTAAAACGCATCATGGTGGAAGGAGCAAATAAAGGCTTACAACACTCGTTTGAAATTACTAAAGACTTATTTGAAACCGGCTCAGACCAAACATTGGTTAACTTTAAGTCATACCACTATTATGTAGTTGCATATGCAACTGCTGACAATTGTGCCAATGATTTTGAACAATATTTATCAAGTTCTAAAACATTTGATAGAAGTGAGTTATCAGTATACACTGCCGTTCCTCACGATCCAACACCTAAAGGTTATGGGTTACAATCTGATTATGGGACAGGTATTCCACTTACCATGCTTGAAGGAATGGGCAACGGTGGAAGAGAAATTAGGCTGACAGAACAGTCAATCAACCAATTATTGCAAGCTCCTTATTATGCAAAAGAAAGAACTTATGAAGGAGGTTTTTCTCCGGCTATTGTGAAGGTAGTGGATCCACTGAAGGTGCCAAAAGCCAGTTTTGAACTTGGCTTACGCGATACTTCAGTAAATCCGAATAAAAGAGATACCCTGTCTCCAAGAGCAACAAGGTGGTACCTTAAAAACTTAACCACTGGAGAGGTGAGGTTTGCTGACACGGTGTTGGCTAACAGTAATGAACAATTATTTGCTGATTGGGGAATATCAGTTCAACTGAGTCAATCAATTATTCCTGGTGATCAAGCTTCGCTTATTGACCAATCAAATGGTTACATTAGTTCAAGTATTGACTTTTATGGACAACCTGAGTGGCTAACCGGTGTGGTTGACGAACAAATTACTTCTGGATTGCTTGCTGTACCTTTTAACTGGATTAGGGCAGGCAGTACTGGTCGTCCGGACTATAATAATGCTGAATTACATGACTTTGCTTTTGACAAGATTCCATTGGACCCTCGTAAAAACTTCTCAACAATGATAGAAAGCAAGTGGTCTCCTTATGCACTGGCCTCAAGGTGGCGTGTGGTTTCAACTACCAGGTACCCAAGTTTTGGTCCTGCTTGGGATGGTGCAATTAACGGAATAGGAACCGGTTTTTCTTCTACTGATAATCAATTATCTGACTTGCATAGTGTTGAAGTGATTATAACAAGAGACAGAACGAAGTGGAGCCGTTGCTTGGTGATGGAAATGGGGGAAGATAAAGCGCTCAACTTTGGTGGTGCTGATAAGTTTGAAATACGCAGATCGCCTTCGGTAGATAAAAATGGCGCACCTGATGGAACTGGTACTGGATATGGTTGGTTCCCGGGATATGCTATAGATTTGGAAACTGGCGAACGCTTAAATATAATGTTTGGAGAAGATTCGTCATTACCGGGTGAAAATGGTGGTGATATGATTTGGAATCCAACTTCTACACTTTTAAGCAATACAGGTCGCCCAGTATTTGGAGGAAGGCATAATATTTATATAATGGCAGCTAAACGTTTTGCTCTCGGCTCAGGAAGTTCAGCAATTGTGTACAATGGCCCTAGATATGATGAGTGCGCAGATTATGGGGTACGTTTATCAACCTCTCCTGCTCCGGGTATGCCCGCATCTGCTTTAGTGAGAAAACGTCAAGTGCTTTCACAAGTGATATACACCTCAATGGCATTGACAGATGATGGAACTAAAATGTTGTCACCTTGGCAAAACCTGGTTCCTTCAGATGTTAAAATTACCATCCATGTAAAACGTCCATATGCGAATTTCTCAGCTGATGGTGTTGTTACAAATGATAGTATGCCACTTTTCCGATTTAACACTGATGGATTCGCCACCATTTATAACGATGTAAATATTGCTAAGAAGGTACTTGATAAAGTGAGTATCGTTCCTAATCCATATTACGCTTATTCGCAGTACGAAGATCCGGGGAATCAGCTGGATAATAGGATTAAAATAACCAACTTACCACCTAAATGTTTGGTACAGATTTATACCCAGGACGGAGCTTTAGTAAGAACCTTTAGAAAAGATGATAACACGCAAACATACTTAGATTGGAATCTTAAAAATAATGCAGGTGTGCCTATTGCTAGTGGAGTTTACTACATACATGTTAAGGCAACTGATTTAGGTGAAGAGCGAATTATTAAGTGGTTTGGAGTAATGAGACCGGTGGATTTCGATACATTCTAATAAAAATATGACCTGTGAGCCTTTAGGTTCACAGGTTTAAAAAATTAACACTATGAAAAAGTATTTTTTACAAATATTATCTTTAACTGCACTTTTGTCGTCTATAGAGGCAATAGCAGGTAATCCTGACCGTTCGGGTGGTGCGGGAGCTACTCAGTTATTAATCAATCCTTATGGGCGATCTTCCGCCATGTTTGGATCCAATACCGCATCAGTTAGAGGGATTGAATCATTTCAGTTTAATATTGCCGGACTGGCTTATACTCCTAAAACGGATATTGGTTTTTCAAGAACCATATATTTGCAGGGAACAGATGTTTTTATCAATAACCTATCATTGGCTCAGTCATTGGGTTCGGGTAATGTGTTGGGGTTATCAGTAAATTCATTTGACTTTGGCAGTATTCCGGTTACTTCAGAATCTCAACCTGACGGTACATTAGGCACTTATTCCCCACAAGTATTAAATCTGGGATTGGCATACGCAAAAAAATTCTCCAATAGCATTACAAGCGGATTGACATTACGAATTATTTCAGAAGGAATAAGCAATGTTAGGGCTTCAGGCGTTGCTATAGATGCAGGTGTTCAATACCAAACATCTTTAATAGCCAAACGAAAAGCTATTAAAAAGGAGGACTTTAGGTTTGGCATTGGCATAAGGAATATTGGCCCTAATATGCAGTATAGAGGGTCGGGATTATCATTCCGCTCTATTAACCCGATAACAGGCGCGGATAGAAGAGCTTACATGGGTTCTGAGTCATTTAATCTTCCAGCGTTGGTAAATATTGGGGCATCTTATGATATTAGGTTAGATAAAAAATCCTCAGAAACCTATTTTCACCGCTTAACAGCTCATTCTAATTTCAACTACAATTCATTTTCGGCCAACGTGCTTGGCATAGGAGCTGAATATGCTTTTAAGGAAATTTTTATGCTAAGAGCCGGATTTGGGGCACAAGATGGTGTTACTTCAGCCAATGATTACCTCTCTCAATATGTTGGTGTTTCAGGTGG
>RDYC01000355.1 GCA_004293295.1 Bacteroidota bacterium | reverse complement strand
AACATTTTCAAAAAACAACTTTGTTTCGGTTCGGGCAAACAAAACGGCTATTCCATTGCCATGCGACTTGAGTTTGCTCAACCATAAGTTTAGGTTTTTGTCGTAAGGGGGATTGCAGAAAACCCTGCCAAACCATTCTTTAGTTAGTCCATCATCAAGAATGGTGTAGTTGTGTATGGCATGTACAAAAGGCGGATTTACAGGACAGCATGGGTCTAAGTCAAACTCACCAAGCTTTTTCACCAGTTCAGGTGGTGTTAACCATTCTATTTTCCCTGTTTTCGATTTTTCAAAAGAAGTGTTCATATCCGCATGACTTTAGATCTAAATTCGATCAATTTTTGAAATATCAAACACTTTTATCAAAAAAATCTAACTTACGATTGCACAAACATTATTGATTTCATTTATTCCATCTAAGCTTGCTCGAACATCTTGTTCGAGCTTTTATATGATTTGTTTGCTTCGTTTGCACTAACGGGACGTTAGCGCAAACGAGGGTTTATGATACGTTGGCACAAACGATGTTATTTATTCCATCTAAGCTTGCGCGAACATCCTGTTCGTGGTTTTATGTTGATTTGTTTGCATCGTTTGCACCAACATCCAGCTCTTGCAAACAAGGATGTTTCGGAAAAAAACAGTGCTAATCTAGCTATTAAACGGGCTGTTCAGTAATGCTTTAACTTCCAAACGAACAGCAATAAATATTAAATATTTCCAATTATATTGCGCTCCAATTTTAATTGTATAGCTCATGAAAGCACTAAGTTTGCTCTTTTTGGTGATGTGTTGCCAATTTTTGGCCATTGCGCAACATAACGAGAAGGTGAAAATTACCGGCATTACCAAAACAGCAACTGATTTGGTGGTTAACTACCAGATTTTGGACGATAATGCCGCCAACAAGTATGTGTTTACCGTTAAATTGGTTGATTCCAATACTTTTAGAATTATTAAACTCACCCAAGTGAATGGGGACGTTAACGAGGTTACCGGAGGTTCACCCAAAACCCTGCGTATTCCTATGGAGGCAAATGGCTTGGATGCTAAAACCAATTATGGGGTTTTGTTTACAAACCTCACATACCACACCATTATGGTAAACAACAAGGCCGTCCTAAAATCGGTTTTGGTGCCGGGCTTGGGCAATAAGTACCTGTACAAAAATGGTGGAGCAATGGCCACAAGCATTGCCATTGCAAGCTATGGTTGCATTGCCTACGGTGTTATCAGTAAAATGCAAGCCGAAAAATCGTACAAAAACTACCAAGATGCCTTTGTACAAAGCGATATTGACAAACATTTTAAGGATGCCAATAATGGCCAAAGTAGGTTTGTTGTTTTTACCGGAATTGGTTTAGGCATATGGGCCTTGGATATTATACAGGTGGCACTAAAAGTAAAATCGGGCAAAAAAACAACTGCAAGCACCAGCCCTGCATCTAACGTTAGTTTTGGTTATGTGCCTCCTGTACAACAATTAAATGGAACGTCACAGTTTAGTATAACCTATAAATTTTAACAACATGACTTTTAAAAAATACGCCATTCAAGGCTTGTTCTGCACCTTATTATTTGGCATCACAGCCTGTTCAAAGTATGAACGCAACAACCCGAACGATTTGTTAAATGCAAGCGGAACGCCCAATGTAGTGATTGCAGGTTACGAAGTAATTAGCGACAACAACAGCGATCGCAAATTACAAAAAGGCGAAACAGCCGGAATTTATGTGGAGCTCAAAAACACGGGTACCAAACTTGCCCAAATAAAAACAGTAGAGTTTGTAAGTAAAAGTCCTAAAGTTACCATCAATGGCTTTGAAATAAGCAAAACAACAACAAGTTATGTGGGTAAACCTACTTATATTGGGGTGTTAAGGGTAGTGCTTGCCAAGGATGTAACAGAAGGACAAACATTTACCTGTGAAGCAAAACTAACCGATACCGAGGGCAATGTTTTTAACACACAGCTTACGCTTACGGTGAGTGCTGCAAAGCAGAGTATATTTAGCCTTGCATCTGTTGCGGTTAGAGGGCAAAATTATGTGAGGGGCACCGAGTATTCCTATTCAAAGGGGTTAACTCCTTTGGTTAAATTGGTAATGGGAAATAATTCCGGTAAAGATTATATTGATGATATTGTGGTAAAAATCACCAGTCTAAATGCGGCCTACCCATTTGAACATACCATAACGTACGGCTTAGCCATCCCGGTTACATCATCCTGGCAAGTGGATATACCATCCAACGATTGTTTTCCTCAGAATATACCGGATAACACCGTATTGCCGGTAATGATATCCGTAACTGATAAAGATGGAGGTTATATAGAGAAGGAAACATCTGTTACCATACGACCAAATACGGCAAAATTAGACTTTACACTATTTTCCATCGTGTCAGGAAGCAGGCTACCCGGAAATAGGCTTACGGTAAGCATGGATGTAACGAACTCCGGTGTGAGGGATTTAAAATTTAGCCCGAGTAAGGTTAAAATTACCAGCACGTCATCCTATTTAAATAGCTTTAACGTATTCGGGTCCTTTATTGAATTTATTGACCGAGGCGACTTCGCAGAAGGATTCTGTACTTTTGGTTTCGATATTGCTCCCAATTGCCCCAATGGCATAGAAATACCTATTGATGTGGAAGTAACCACCGAAGAACCTTGTCCTACCACTTTTAAAACAACGGTGAATGTAACCGTTGATTAACCGATTAGCACATGAAACTTAACCTATTATTTAGTGCCTTACTGGGCTTGGCAATAACTGCTAATGTAAGCGCACAACAAATTAAACTGAGTGTACTGGTAACACCTGAAAACGCAACCGTTTTGTTAAACGGAAGCAGCATTGGGGTAACGCCATTTAACGATAGGGTGAAGCTTGATTTTAACGAATACCTTAAATACAAATTAACCATTAAGCGCGATGGGTTTATGGATACCAGTTTTTGGATTGATGCCCAAAATTATAAAGAGTTTGATGCCAATAAAGGCTATAAACTGGAGTTCTCATTAAAGCGCAAATACAAAAAAATTCAAGAAGGTGAACAAAAATTGCCAATGGCTTTTGAAAAAATGGTGATTGATTTTACCAACGGACAAAAGATAGGAGAGGTGGTTCGTAACAACAACAAACGCCCATTTTATTGGGAAGAATCCGGCATGACCAATGCCACAGTTGAGTTTAATACGATTGCAGAGCGAGAATTGGGTAATGGCGGTTATGAGGTAGTGAAACAAGGCAAGCTATTTGCCGATGAAGAGGCTGTTAGTCCTAAACTACTGATTGGTGGCAATATGAAAGGGTTGAATTTTGTGAGCAATTACACGGGTGGTTTTGTGGCAACCAATACGGCTGATGTGGAAATTGAATGGCAAATTTATAACCGGATTAAAAACAAGGTGGTGTTTACCTACACCACAAAAGGAACATATACCAAAGCAAACGGTGATGCCGAATTTGTGATAAAAGAGGGGTTTAGAGATGCCTTAATTAACTTAATAAACGAGGATACTTTTGCGGCAGTGGTGCTAAAGCAAGAAAAGGTAAAAAAACTTGATGAAAGCATTAACCCCAATGAAATTTTGATAGCCAAGTACGCATCAACCTATAAAACCCGCGCTGATATGTTAAGCAACTCCACCAAATCATGCGTAACGATTAAAGCAGATGAAGGGCATGGAAGTGGGTTTGTGATTTCAACGGATGGTTACATCATCACCAATCATCACGTAATTGATGGCTCAAAGGAAATATCTGTTTTATTTGAGAATGGGTTTAATATACCCGCAGAGTTGGTGTACAGCAATGCCGATTTTGATTTGGCATTAATAAAACTTAAAGGCAAAGGTTTTACGCCATTGCCGTTGGGTAGTTCAGAAAAAACAGTTGTAGGCAGCGATGTATTTGCTATTGGAACACCCAAGATGGAAGAGTTTGGACAAACCGTAACACGCGGTATACTTAGTGCAAAACGTACTTTTGAAGGGCGTACTTTTCTGCAAACTGATGCCTCAGTGCACCCTGGTAATAGTGGTGGGCCTTTACTGAATGAGCAAGGGGCTGTAATAGGCATCAATACCTATAAATTTAGGGGAGCTGAGGGGTTAAACCTATCCATTCCTATTGAAGTGGCCATTGAAAAGCTAAACATCAAAACAAGATAGTAATTGCTTATTCCATAGGTATGCGCGAACATCTTGTTCGTTTGCACTAACGGAGACGTTAGCGCAAACGATTGTTTATGAGTCGTTTGCACAAACGATGTTATTTATTCCATCTAAGCTTGCTTGAACATCCTGTTCGAGCTTTTAAGGTTTGTTTGCTTCGTTTGCACTAACAATTTCATTTATTCTATATATGCTTGCGCGAACATCTTGTTCGTGCTTTTAAGGATTTGTTTTTCGTTTGTACTAACGGGACGTTAGCGCAAACGATGGTTTATGATACGTTGGCACAAACGATGTTATTTATTCCATCTAAGCTTGCTCGAACATCTTGTTCGTGCTTTTAAGTTGATTTGTTTGCACTAATAATTTCATTTATTCTATGTAAGCTTGCTCGAACATCTTGTTCGTGATTTTATATGATTTGTTTGCTTCGTTTGCACTAACGGGACGTTAGCGCAAACGATGGTTTATGAGTCGTTAGCACAAACGATGTTATTTATTCCATCTAAGCTTGCGCGAACATCCTGTTCGAGCTTTTAAGTTGATTTGTTTGCTTCGTTTGCACTAACGGAGACGTTAGCGCAAACGATGGTTTATGAGTCGTTAGCACAAACGATGTTATTTATTCCATCTAAGCTTGCTCGAACATCTTGTTCGTGCTTGTTACCGCTATTCCCTTACAAACTCGTAGCTCAGGTAATCAATAAAATCATTTACCTTAACGGTAATGCTTTTTACTTTACCATTTTCCACGTTTACATAAAAAGGTTCAACACCACAAGTAATGTCGCTAAAGGTACACAAAAAGCGGTGTTGGTTCACATACTCTAATTTTCCAATATTGTTGGGGTGATGTTCCAAGTGCAATTCCAGCTTTCCTTTCACTTGTTTTATTTCTGCCTTGCCATAAAAAACATTGCGATAGGTGCCACAATACTCCGTTGGTTTTAGTTCCATTTTTATACCTTGGTTAATGGTATCGCGGTAAGCTTTAAGTGTTTTATCTTCAGCGTCCTTACCCATTTTTGCATTGTTAAAATACAACTCACTCACATTGCGGTAGGGCACATTCAGGTAAGCTTCAATTACCTGTTTACACAAGGCATCATACAAGCGGTTGGCATCGGTATTGGTGTAAACAATTACACCCAATTGCTCCTCAGGAATAAACTCTGTTTTGGTAACAAACCCGTTGGCCCCACCGCTATGTTCAATAATCCTGCGCCCCTCGTAATCATACAAAAACCAACCCAGCCCATAAGTAGAAAAATGTTTGCTTTTAAATGCCTTGCTATACACATCACCTACTACCATATTCGATCTACGCGTTTCTGCAATTACACCTGCAGGAATTAATTGTTGCCCATTAAATTTACCCATGTCCAGTTGCAGCAATAACCAGTTTTTCATATCGCTTACACAAGAGTTAATGGAAGCACTGGGTCCCATGTTGTCAATATTGGTGAGCGGCATTTTTACCACCTTGCCACCAACCAACGTATGCGGG
>RDYC01000354.1 GCA_004293295.1 Bacteroidota bacterium | reverse complement strand
AAAGTAATTTTATGGCATTTCCAAAATCAGTGAAACGGGGTATTTTAGAGTGGATTTTAAACGCAAAAAAAGCGGAAACAAGGTTAAAAAGAATAGAAGAAACAGCGAAACTCGCCTCAGAAAACCGTAGGGCAAATCAATACGTTAAAAAGTAGTTAACCATTAGCTTGAGCAAGCTTTTGATTAATTAGTTTCATTACCCAATCAAATTGTTCCTCCTTGGTCATGCATGAATTATCTAACACAATAGCGTCTTTTGCTTGCATTAATGGGCTATCCTCCCGATGAGAGTCTATGTAATCGCGCTTTTCCAAATTAGCCAATACCTCTTCAAAAGTTGTTGATTGTCCTTTTTCTATAAGCTCTTCAAGCCTGCGTTGAGCCCTTACCTTAGAATCAGCGGTAATAAAAAGTTTTAGTTCAGCTTGAGGGAAAACCACCGTTCCAATATCCCGGCCATCCATTACAATACCTTTATTATTGCCGTATGCTTGTTGTTGTTTCACCAAAAAACGCCTCACATCACTTAATGCACTAATATCACTAACGGCACTCGCTATTCTTGGATTAACCCTAATTTCGTGTTCAATATTTTCACCATTCAAATAGGTTTCTTGCCCGGGCTTGCCGTGGCTAGGCTTAAACTCAATAGCAATATTAGATAATGCATTCAAAACCTGATCAGGATGGAATAAATCCACTTGATTTCGAATGAAATATAACGTAACAGCCCGATACATAGCACCTGTATCAACATAACTATAACCCAATTCAGTTGCAAGCTGCTTGGCTAATGTACTTTTTCCGCATGATGAAAACCCATCTATTGCAACAATTATTTTCATGTTGTAATATTAATCTTTTGAACGTTTTTTTGAATACTCGTTAATAAATACAACAAAACTAAAGCTGTTGGTGGCAAACGCAGCATGATATGCAGCACTGCCATATGCCAGTTGAAACTTTTTGAAACGAAGACCAAATCCCCAACCAAATCCCGCTGTTTTGCTGCTGGTAGCTAATTTCATTTCGTACCTGCGCAGGTGGTTGTATCCAAACCCAACATACATAAACTTACCTAACAATATTTCAGTACTCACATTTAAATGAGCCGCAATTTTATCCAGCGTAGTTATTTTTTCTAATACAATTTGTCCACTTTCTAAATCCCGGTTTTGGCCAGGTCTGGATAAGTTATCATACAATAACTTGCCGGGTTTTTGTAGGTGATGGGCAACAATTGAGATACGTAACGGGTTGTGTAAAAACTTTTTACTAAAGCCTACCATAACGTTAAGGGGCAATTGTTCCCTATTTCCATCACGGTAAGTGGTTAATTGAATTCCTGCATTGCTAATTACACCTGATAGCGAAAGTAGGTTTTCCTTATTGTAATAATTAATTCCTAAATCAGTAGCTACACCAAAAGATTGGTAAACATCCAAATTGGAATTAATAAACTTTAAACTGGTTCCCCATGTAAGTTTGGTGTTTATCTTTTTACTATAGCTTAGATGGATATTGTATTCTCCTGCTGTAAATCCTCCTATCTCTTCACCATTCTCATTGGTTCTGGTAAAATCTCCATAATTAACATATTGTATACCTGCTGCTAGGTTGTGCGTACTATCAATGCTGTATGCATAACCTGCATATCCGGCTGATATGTCACTTACAAAGCGCATATAATTATAAGTAATCTGGTTGTCCATGCTTTGTTTCAGTAAAGCCGGATTTTGTATGGTGAGGTTCACATCAGGATCAGAAATGGTTATAGCATATCCTCCTAACGCATTAATTCTGGCATTGCTATGCAGGTTAAGAAAGTTATAAATTCTTGTACCTCCAATTTGTGCCAGAACTGAAGTTGAACTAAAAATAAATATTGCAGCAAGTAGTGATAACCTCATCTTGTTTTCAAACATACCCAATAAAACGAAAAAACATACAAGCTATTGTAAACAAAAACGCCACCGTAATTTACAGTGGCGTTTTTAAATCAATTACTTTAATCTCTTCTACCCAGTAGTAACATTACATAATAAAGCAAAGTTGCCACGGCTGCGAGTGCTGCAACTACGTAAGTCATTGCTGCCCAGTTTAAAGCATCTTTAGCCATGCCGTTCTCATCGGCTCTCACCACTCCTTTGTTGGTTAACCAAGCTAAGGCTCTTTTACTGGCATCAAACTCAACAGGCAAGGTAACTAGGGCAAACAAAGTAATAATACCTTGACATATAATTAATGTGATAATAACAAGCTCAAAAGGGAAGGTTTTTGCCAAGAAAAATCCTCCGAACATCATTACCAACATAATGATATTCATTACTTTGGCACTAGCATTTTGCACAGGAACCATTGCACTTCTAAATTTTAAGTAAGGATAAGCCATAGCGTGTTGAACAGCATGGCCGCATTCGTGAGCAGATACGGCAGCAGCAGTAATACTTCGTCCGTAGTAATTGTCCCTGCTTAAATTAACTGTCTTATCCAGGGGGTTGTAGTGGTCAGTCAATTGTCCTTCGGTGGTAATCACTCTAACATCGTAAATTCCGTTGTCTCTGAGCATTTTTTCCGCAATTTCAGCACCAGACATATCCTGTGTCAAGCTAATTTGAGCATACTTATTTGCCTTACTTTTAAAGCGCCAGCTTACTAAAAGGCTTAATCCAAAAAAGAAAATGAAAATAATAAACATATTGTCAGTCGTTAAAATTTTAAATATTCTATCAATTGTTGTTCCAAAATTACAAAAACAAGTATTTAACTGCCATAAATACCAGTGCAATTACAAACATTAAAATACTTATTCGGTTAATGCCATGCATCATCCTTAAATTAAAAGGCAGCGTGGCGTAGTCATCACCACGTTTTTTCCAAAATGTTAAATAAGAAAGAAATTTTTGAATCATAATTTATATAACAAACATAGAACTATTTTTGATTTAAATATTTTTAAAATGCGTTAAATATTTTTTTAGATTAATCTAAAAATGTATTTTTGAACCATGTACTCATATACTGAAGAGAATTATTTAAAAACCATATATAAACTTTCAGAGCTCGAGGTTGATAGCATTAGCACCAATGCTATTGCTGATGTGCTGCAAACTAAGGCCGCCTCAGTAACAGATATGATTAAGAAGTTATCAGTAAAGAAACTTCTGAAATATGAAAAATATAAAGGAGTAACCTTAACTGAAAAGGGAAAGCAGGTTGCAATTGGTATTGTTCGAAAGCACCGCTTGTGGGAGTGTTTTTTATATGATAAATTAAACTTTGGTTGGGATGAAGTGCACGAAATAGCTGAGCAACTAGAGCACATTAACTCAGAAATACTAACAGATAAACTCGATAAATATTTGAACTTTCCATCACACGATCCTCATGGGGATCCGATACCAACCAAGAATGGAGAGATACTGAAAAGTAACTTTATTCTACTTTGTGATGCCACCTTAAAAAGTAAGTTGGTAATGAGCGGTGTAGTAGATCATACTGTTGTATTTTTAAAGCACTTGAATAAAATTGACCTGTCTTTGGGCACTATTCTTGTTATAACAGATAAAAATGAGTTCGATGGCTCTATTGAGATAAAACTGATAAACAATAAAATTATCCAACTAAGTAAAGAAGTTGCTAAAAATATTTTAGTTAAAGAGGTTTAGGTTATGCAAAGTGAAAAGTCGTTAAGTGAAATCCATGAGAGTGTAAAAATACCAGAGAAACGTGGTTTTTGGAAAACACTTTTTGCATTTATAGGTCCTGCATACCTGGTAAGTGTAGGGTATATGGACCCAGGGAATTGGGCAACTGATATTGCCGGTGGAAGCAAGTTTGGTTATCAATTAATATGGGTGTTATTAATGAGCAACTTGATGGCCCTATTGTTACAAAGTCTCTCAGCCAGACTGGGTATTGTTAAAGGGTGGGATCTTGCCCAAGCTTCCCGACAACAGTATCCTCAGTGGGCAAATTTTTCGTTGTATGTGTTTGCAGAAATTGCAATTGCCGCTTGCGATTTGGCTGAAATTATTGGAATGGCAATCGGGTTAAATTTACTTTTTGGTTTGCCAATGCTTTATGGTGTTATTATTACGGTGTTAGATACTTTTTTGCTGTTGTTTCTATTGAACAAAGGAATCAGAAAAATGGAGGCATTTATACTTGCATTGGTTGCAATTATTGGCCTTTCATTTATTGTACAAATGTTCATTGTTAAACCTGATATTTTAGCAATAACTAAGGGCTTTGTTCCTACGGGATTAGATGGTGATGCCTTATACATTGCTATTGCTATTATTGGAGCCACTGTAATGCCTCATAATCTCTATTTACATTCAGCACTGGTTCAAACACGAAACTTTGGCAAGGATAAGCCTGGATTAGCTAAAGCAATTAAGTTCAACTTTATTGACTCAACGGTGGCGTTAAACCTAGCTTTTTTTGTTAATGCAGCCATTCTTGTTTTAGCAGCTTCAGCGTTTTGGGGCAATGGTCATCATCAAGTTAGTGATATAAAAGATGCCCACCACTTGCTTGGCGGGATTTTTGGCTCTTTAGCTCCTACTTTATTTGCTATCGCATTGATTGCTGCTGGCCAAAGTAGTACCATAACAGGTACATTAGCCGGACAAATAATAATGGAAGGCTACCTCAATTTACGTATTAGTCCTTGGTTGAGAAGGATTGTAACACGCGCAATTGCCATAATACCAGCGGTTATTACAATTTTATATTTTGGAGAGCATAGGCTGGGAGAGTTACTTGTATTAAGTCAAGTAATTCTTAGTATTCAGCTTGGTTTTGCAGTTATTCCACTCATACATTTTAACAGCGATAAAGCGTTAATGGGAGAGTTTAAAATCAAACCTTGGGTGCAGTTACTTGCATGGCTTTCTGCCATCATTATCGTTGGGCTAAACATAAAACTTGTTATCTCAGAATTGGTTACTTTTTTTGATTATTTAGGTAGCGAAAGAATTCTCATTAAAGTGATTTTATTAGCGGTTACTGTTTATGCCGGGTTTATTCTACTTTACATCACCTTATTGCCATTACTTGCCGTAAAAGGAAAACAAAAGAAAGTAATCCCACATGGAGAAGCTGTTAATTTAGGGGAGTTGATTTCACCCAATTTTAACCAAATAGCGGTTACAGTTGATTTTAGTAAAAACGATGCAAAAACGATTAATTATGCATTATCCTTAGGTAATATCAACGCAAAGTATTTATTGATACATATTGTTGAATCGGCCGGTGCTATCCGTATGGGAAAAGAAATATTAGATACCGAGGCCCAGATAGATTTAATTAACTTAAAAGTATACCAAGCTGACTTGCTTAAAAAAGGATATCAAGTTGATATTGAGTTAGGTTTTGGTAAATCGGCTCGCATAATAAGTGAAATCATCAATAAAACCTCCACCGATTTAGTAGTTATGGGTGCACATGGACACAAAGGAATTAAGGATATTATTTGGGGAAGTACGGTAGACCAGGTTCGTCATCTTATAAATGTTCCGGTTTTAATTGTAAAATAATAGACAATTGACTTTTTTTTTCAGACAAAATACTATATTTGTAGTGAGGGTTTAAAACAATGAAAATAAACGAGCCAATTGTTAGCTATGGTTATACCGATGATAGCACCGTTTTGTCAATTATGAACATGATTAGAACCGGAGTTCGATTTACAGAATGGAGTAGTTATTTGCATATCAGTGAACGCACCATGCAGCGTTATCAAGCAGAAAACAAAACCTTTGAGCCATTACAGTCAGAAAAAATTACCCAGCTCACTATGCTTGCTAATTACGGTACCGAGGTTCTTGGTTCTTCAGAGTCATTTTTTAAATGGGTAAGTAGTAAAAATGTAGCTCTTGGTGGAGCTATGCCCAAAACTTTTTTAGATAACAGTTTCGGCATAGAATACATCAAAAATGAACTCGGCAGAATTGCTCACGGTGTGCTTGCCTAATTAAGTGATGAAAGTTTACCGCTTAGCCAAAAGGGCTTTTCGTGATGATTTAACCGGAAGTGGAGCAGAAAAGTATGGTGGAAGATGGAATAATATCGGGACATCTATGCTGTATACTTGCGAACATCGGTCTCTAGCGGTATTAGAGGTTGCTGTTCATATACAATTAGATATTATGCCAAGGGATTATTATATGTTAGAAATAGTGGTTCCAGATGATCCAGATTTGATTTTGAATGCTCGCAACAGGTTGCCTGATGATTGGGAAAGGTTTCCTTATGGTCAATCAAGTCAAAGTTTCGGAGACGATTTCATAAAAGCTAATAAATTTTTGATGGCTAAAGTACCGAGTGCTATTGTCAATCAAGAACATAATTACTTAATTAATCCTTTTCATAAACTTGCAAGAGAAATAAAAATTACAAACAGTATTCCTTTTGTATTTGACTATAGACTTGTTAAGTAAAATGGATTTAGTACAACACCAAAAATTAGCTCAATCAAAAAGAAAAGACAATAAAAAGTTTTTTGAACAATTGAAGCAGAAGCGGTACTCTAACCTTGATGTTGTTGTACATAATCTTCATAATGAAACCTTTAAAAAAGTGGATTGCTTAACTTGTGCCAACTGTTGTAAAACAACCGGTCCGCTTTTTATTAAACGGGATATTAAACAACTTAGCAAGCACCTAAAAATTAGTGAACAGGCTTTTATTGATAAGTACCTTAGAATAGATGAAGATGGAGATTATGTGTTAAAAACGGTGCCTTGCCCTTTCCTAGGCGAAAATAATTACTGTGGTGTTTATGATTATAGACCAAATGCATGCAGGGAATACCCACATACCAATCAGCCTAAAATACATACCATTTTTAATGAAACACTTGAAAATATCTCAGTTTGTCCTGCTGTGTATCAAATTGTTGAACGATTGAAACAATATTATTCAACTAGTTAATATGTTATTTATCATTTCTTGGCTCAATGCCCATAGTTTATTAAGATTGTCTTGATTATAACTGGCAGCAAGGGAGGAGATTGCTTTTTTATCCTTAAAGTATTTACCAGTTACACCTTTAATGTTATTAGATGTGGCTAGCCAGATTATAGTTTCAGCACCTTTTTCAGGAGTACGCATTAAAAACCCTAATTGATTAAATAAAAATCCGGTGAAGCCGGTTACATTTTTTCCGAAATTGGTATTTACACCACCAGGATGCATCGCATTAACCGTAACTTGGCTATCCTTAAGTTGCTCAGCTAATTTATAGGTGAACATAATATTATAGAGTTTACTATTTGCATAAGCCCTGATTCCCGAAAATTGATTGGTTAAATTCATATCGTTCCAATCTAGCTTAGCAATTTTGTGGGCCTCACTTGCAACATTAATAATGCGCGATTCCTTTGCATTGATTAGTATAGGAACTAAAGCATTGGTTAATTGAAACGCTGATAAGTGATTAGTAGCCAAGGTTAGTTCATACCCATCTGCACTTAATTGTTTTTGAGGAATAAATAATCCTGCATTATTAATTAACAAGTCCAGTTTTGAAAATTGTGCTTTAATATTTGAACAAAGGGCATTCACTTCTTTTATTGAAGATAAGTCGGCAACAAACAAATGCAACTTAGCATGAGGCGTGTAGGAGAGGAACTCATTAATGGTATTGATACCTTTCTCTTTGTTTCTACATACCAATATCATTTCATATTCGGTAAGCAAGCTTTTAACTGTTGCCTTGCCTATACCACTTGTAAATCCGGTAATAAGTGCGGTTTTCATTATTAAAACAAGGATAGTTTTTTACCGGTTTGTTTTCCTTCAAAATCTAGCAGCCATTGCTTACGCTTAAGCCCCCATGCATATCCGGTTAGTTTACCACCTTGCCCGATAATACGATGGCAAGGAATAACTATGGCTAATTGGTTTTTACCGTTTGCATTGGCTACGGCCCTCACTTGATTAGCATCACCGAGTCTTTCAGCGAGTTTGGTATAACTTAAGGTTTCTCCAAAACTAATGCTCTGTAATTCACTCCAAACAGTTTGCTGAAAAGGTGTGCCATCTTGCTGTAAAGGCAGCTTGAAGGTAAATGAATGGCCATTAAAATAGTTATTCAATTGTTCTTTGCATTGATGGGTTATCTGATTCGGATTAGCCAAATAACTTTGCTCGGAATTGTCAACAAAAAATATTTGGTGGATGTGTTGTTGAGTAGCTTTTATAATTATTTTACCAATAGGCGTTAATAATTCGTCACAAAACGGAAAAGCAACAATTTTCATGTTAATTTTTGTTTAGCACACTTTGCATATTACTTATTAAAGAGGTTAAATCGGTGTACCCTCTGGCAATAGCATAGTACTTTCCGTTATGCACTTGAATAACCGTTGGGTATCCACTTACTCCCCAACTAGAGGCCGTTTTAAACCATTCAAAGGTAACGTTTTTCATTTCAACACTATTCAGCTTCTGTAGAAACTCTTTATCATTTATATGATAAGGCTTAATGAGTTTTACATACACTTCATCATTACGTAAGTCTTGGCCATCTATGTAATAAGCTTTTTGCACTTCATGGCTAAATGCAACCACATTCACACTATCAAAGGTTTTAAAGGTTTCAATT
>RDYC01000353.1 GCA_004293295.1 Bacteroidota bacterium | reverse complement strand
GCCGCCATCAACTTTACCAATATCATGGATTTTATGATTATGATGCCATTGGGTCCACAGTTGATGAGGTTGTTTAATATCACCCCTCAACAATTCGGGCTGCTGGTATCATGTTATACCATTAGCGCAGGCATATCGGGCTTTTTTACCGCATTTATCGTAGATAAATTTGACCGCAAACGATTTCTACAGTTTTTGTACTTGGGTTTTCTTGTTGGAACCTTAGCCTGTGGTTTGGCACCAACGTTTGCGCTATTAATGGCCGCGCGTATTTTTACCGGTATTTTTGGTGGGGTGCTCGGAGCCATTGTATTGGCTATTGTTGGTGATGTAATTCCGTTTGAACGCAGGGGGCGAGCCATGGGTTTTATTATGGCAGCCTTTTCTGTAGCCAGTGTTTTTGGTGTGCCTTTTGGGTTATGGATTGCTACTGAATTTGCTTGGCATGCGCCATTTTTGTTTTTAGCGGTGTTGGCATTACCGGTGCAATTTTGCATCTATAAATTTATACCCTCATTAAAAAAACATGTAAAAGCTTCTCAGCAAAACACCGTTTGGCAAACCCTACGAAACATCACATCAAATCCCAATCAGCGAAAAGCCATTACGTTTATGATGGTGGTGATGTTTGGACACTTTAGCATTATTCCGTTTTTAAGTCCGTACATGGTAAGTAATGTTGGTTTCACAGAACACCAATTATCCTATATTTATCTTTTTGGAGGGTTATGTACCATCATTTCTTCGCCACTTATTGGTAAGTTAAGCGATACCATTGGCAAGCAAAAAGTGTTCACTTGGTTTGTGTCATTCAGTTGTATTCCTATATTGCTTATTACCAATATGCCCCATGTTGATGTATGGCTGGCCTTGATTGCGACATCAGCTTTTTTCGCCATTAGCAGTGGCCGTTTTATACCTGCCCAAGCAATGGTAACCGCAACAGTTGTTCCCCAAAACAGGGGCAGCTTTATGAGCATTGTTTCCAGCATGCAACAATTAAGTGCGGGTTTGGCTTCGTACATAGCAGGGGTAATTATTGTAAAACAACCCGCAGGCGAAATGAGCAATTACAATTTAGTGGGTTTTATGAGTGTAACTGGTGCATTGCTCACACTGTTACTGGTGCGCAGGCTTCGTTCAGCGGAAGGAGAGAAGTTTTAATTTCCGTTATCTTTTATACGACTTTAATTTTTTAATCAATTTTTCAATTTCATCTAATGGCAAACGGTCATTGGTTGTTTTAAGTCTTTCTAAAAATTCAATCCCTGTATTTGCCTGTATCACTTTACTCTCTACCATCATTTGGATTACCCATAAACTCCCATGCACTTAATGGTTGCATGGAATGTCCTATTTACATTTAAAGCAAATAATGAAATTATGTTTAGACATTTCATACGATCTGATGCAATTGCTTTTTAAACTTCCAAGCACTCATTCCAAGGTAGTATGCTGCTTCGTTAATGGTTAAAATTTCTTTTGATAAACCCATATACACCAACCGTTGCATTTTTACAGGTTTTTCTTTGCTCATAAACTTCCCCGGCTCATTCAAGTGCAATCCTCTTTCTCTGTAACCAATATTGAATTTTCTGTAAATAAAACTGGTGATAATACCCAGATGCAAGGCTCTTGAGAACACAGCAGCGAAAGAAATTCCCCACCGTTCTTTAATCAATACCAATTCGTTTTGATAAAAATGAAAACGATCTTTGCTTAATTCTTTCTTTGCCATATCAGCAGGATATAAAACAGCCGAGGAAAAAGTATGACACAATTTTTCTATTTCTTTATCAGAAAGATTTTTCGAAAAAGTTAACGTGTGGTGAGCCAGTTCATGTAAGGCGGTTAATCTTTTTCTCACCACATCTTCACTTTGGTTTACACCTTTTTTCAGCACAATTATTTTTTTGTCACCCACATCTGCTTTCATTCCATCAAAACCATCAGGCGCATCCAGTTCAATTACTTTGTAACCTTTATCCTCTAACATTTCAACTACATCAGGAATTGGGTCATAACAAAGCTTCCAAACTTCTCTTAATGTTTTTGCAGCAGTTTCAGCGTCATCAGCATTCTCAATAACCTTTTTGTAAGTGTAATATTCTACTTTTTCACTAGGGTTAATTAAATGTTCCAGTTCTAAATACCGCTCGCAATTTTCCTTTGCTTTTTCTTCAACAGCTACTTGTTCTACTTTAGAAATTTTAGAGGAATATTTTCGGTAATCAACATTTTTTAATTCCACTTTTACAGTTGGAACTGAGTAGAAGTAGTCAACAGGAACACCCAATACATTTGACATGGCAAGCAATGCTTTGCTGTTAGGTTTCATTTTCCCTTGTTCATATTTATGCAGCGTTTGACGAGTAACATACTTTTCAAGTTTGTTTTCCAAATCCTGCAATGACATACCTGCCATTTTTCGGGCTGAACTCAATCTGTTTGCAAATACATGATCCATAACGATGTGATTTTTCAAATTTCTAACACTGGCGACAAATGTACAAAATATTTACGGATTGTCGCCATAGGAATTTTTTAAAAAGATTTATACATAGTAAAGATAGTAACTTCACTATTTCGTTGTATTAACGAATCGCAATAAAAAGCAACCTTGTTTCAGGTTATCAATACCCCCTTAAATCCATATCAAATGAATCAGTCAACGCTACGGTTGTTTTCATCTTTTTCTGAATCACATTAAAATGATGCAGTTCGTTGGTGTTTACCAAACTAATAGCTGTTCCGGCATTTTCAGCCCTTCCGGTTCTCCCAATGCGGTGCACATAATCTTTGGGTGAGCGGGGCAACTCATAATTAACCACAAAAGGTAAAAACGGAATATCAATACCTCGCGACATTAAATCAGTAGCCACCAGCACGGTAACTTCTCCATTTTTAAACTTGCGCAGGGCATCTTCTCTGCCTCCTTGGCTTTTTTTGCTGTGCATGGCTATGGCCTTAATTTTATTAGCATTTAATTTATCTGCTATGGCATCAGCTCTATGCACAGAGGATGCAAACACCAACACTTGTTGCATTCCATGTTGTTTAATTAAATATCGCAACAAAGGGCCTTTTCTTTCGTCTTCAGCAATATAAGCCAGTTGGGTAATCAAGTCTAGGTTTTGGGTTTCGGCTTCTACCTCAACAGTAACCGGGTGATGTAACAACACCTCTTTAATGGCTGTTAAATCAGTGCTCAACGTGGCTGAGAACAATAGGTTCTGGCGTTTCTTGGGCAACAAGGCAAGCACTTGATTGATTTCTTCTTTAAAGCCAAGGTTTAGTATCTTATCAGCCTCATCCAAAATAAGCACCTCAACATTAGAAAGATAAACCGATTTTTTTTCAACCAACTCCAATAACCTGCCTGGGGTAGCTACCAAAATTTCAACACCTTGCAAGGCTATCATTTGTGGATTAATTGAAACGCCTCCGTAAACGGCTAAAGGTTTAATATGCTGTGGTAGCCACTGGCTAAAAGACTGATATACTTTTTGTACTTGAATGGCCAACTCCCTTGTTGGCACTAATACCAGCGTATTGATGTGCCTGTTTTTTGCAACAGGTTTACCCTGCAATAATTGTAAGGTTGGCAATACATAAGCGGCTGTTTTACCTGAACCCGTTTGGGCAATGCCTAGTACGTCTTTACCTTTTAAAATTTCAGGAATAGCTTTTTCTTGAATAGGAGTAGGGCTCACATAGAATTGCTTTTCCAAAGCATACAACAAATCGCTATGCAAACCTAATTCAGTAAATGGCATATAATTTTCAGTTAAATAACGAAGATAAACTAAGTGCTGAATTTAATGGGATTAACTTGAATAAACACATGCATAAAACACAGACGGCCGCCCCATTCGGGGCGGCCGTCTGTGCAATGAATAGTTTTTTAGCTTATTGAACGATAGTCATTTCATTCACGATATTCGGTGCTTGTCCGTATTTTTCTATCAAAAACAATACATAACGAATATCCACATTAATGGTGCGTTTGTTTTTAGGGTCAAAATGAATGTTACCACTCATGGCTTCCCAGTTTCCATCAAATGCCAAACCAATAATGCGTCCTTCTCCGTCAATAACCGGGCTACCACTGTTTCCTCCTGTAATGTCATTGTCGCTTAAAAACGCTACCGGAAGCTTACCATCTTTCATGGCATATCTTCCATAATCTTTGTTTTTATGTAACTCTTTTAAACGGTCAGGTATGCTAAACTCCGGGTTGCCATTGCTTGCAGCGTTTTTAGCAATAACCTCATCCAGGTTAGTAATTAAAGGGTACTTCATGTATGTTTTCACACTTCCATAAGTTAAACGCAACGATGAATTGGCATCAGGATAAAATTCTTTTTTAGGATTCATTTCCATTAATCCTTTAATATACAAACGTCCAAGTCCGGTGATGCTTTCTACAAACTCATCTACTTTTGGTTTATAGTTTTTGTTATAATGGGTTTTAAATGCATCAAGGTGTTTGTAAGCAGGGTCATTTTTTAATAAACCCAAGCGTGGATTCTGAATAAAAGCTTTTGCCATATCAGCATTCGCGAAAATGCTATTATCAAACAGGTAGTTGGTATATGCTTTTATGGCCTCCCTTGGCGTTGATGCATACTTCAGAATTACGTTGTTAAAGTAATCGCATTGTTGGTCTTTAGGAATATTGTTGTAATACAATACCAAAATGCTATCAAACAAACGTTTGTCAGCTAACACTATGGCTGGGTCGTAAGGTAAATCAGATAAAGAGCCTAAATATTGTGCTTGTAATGATTGAATTTTGGCCGTATCGTTTTTGGTTAAGGCTTCTTCAAATCCGGCACCCATTTGGGCATATTTAATAAGGGTAGGGGCGTAAATACCCTCACGCAGGTAAGTGCCTTGCAAGCTATATGGTTTGTAAGCAGCAAAAGTTTTTTCTACATCAGCCAACAGATTTTTGTAATCATTTTTATCTTTTGCCCACTTGGCAAAGTTTTTTTCTTCGGCTTGTTTTTGTTCAAATACCTTATTGTTTTTTAGTTGTTCGGCCTCACCTCTAAAGTATTTCCAGTAATTGGCTACGCTGGCAAAATCGCCACTTAATTTCAAGCGGATGTCGGTGTCTTTGTTCATTTGCTCTTTCCAAGCATTTAAACGCACATCACGTAAAGCCACAATAGCAGGGTCAACCAAATCAGTAGCTATTTGCACACCTTGGCTAAACTCATAGCGGTTGGTACGACCCGGGAAACCCATTATCATCGCATAATCACCACTTTTTATACCTTTTAAATTAATTGGCAAATGATGTTTGGCTTTTAATGGAATGTTTTCAGGTGAATACTTGGCAGGTTTGCCGTCTTTTCCGGTGTACACCCTAAACATGCTAAAATCTCCGGTATGGCGTGGCCACATCCAGTTATCCGTTTCACCACCAAATTTACCAATGTTTTGTGGAGGGGTTCCAACTAAACGCACATCTGTAAAACGCTCAAAAGTAAACACATAATAAGCATTTCCTTTGTACATTTCGCGACATTGGGCTTCATAGTTGGTGCCTTTAACGGTTCTTTCAACAATGGTTTTGTAAATAGTGGCCAGTTTAGCAGCGCGTTCTTTTTCATTCAATCCTTTTACTGCTTCAAGTACTTCAGCCGTAATGTCATCAACCTTCACCACAAAGGCAACGGTTAAACCTGCAACCGGGCGTTCTTCTTGGTAATTTTTAGCCCA
>RDYC01000352.1 GCA_004293295.1 Bacteroidota bacterium | reverse complement strand
AGAGGTTTGTGTTTCAAATTTTGGCAAGCTCACCGGCCTTGCGGTGAGGTTAGTGGTGTCGGTTAACGCTTGCATAAAACTAATTACATCAGCAAGTTCTTGTTTGGTTAAGTGTAATGAATCAGCCGATAGTGTTTGATAGGGAACATTTAGTCCAATGCCTGTTCCACCTCCGTGGTTGTAAAAATCCATTACATCCTCCAGGGTTTTATAAGCCCCATTGTGCATGTAAGGCGCAGTAAGTGCCGCATTGCGTATGGTGGGTGTTTTAAACGAATACCGATAAAATGGTGCGCCCTCTTTTAATTTGGCCGCAACACGTCCTTCATCTTTATCTAATTGAAGTGGTTTAACATATGGATTTTGTGGAACACCCAATACTTCGCTTTCACTCTCATTATACAAAGGAGGTACTGTTCCATTAAAGTTCGGTGCAAAATGACAGGTGCCACAGGCTGCTTTTCCCATAAACAAGTTAAAGCCCCGTTTGGCAGAGGCCGTGAGTTGTTTTTCTTCGCCTCGTACATATTTATCAAATGGTGAATGATAGCTATGTAAAGAACTTACGTAAGCACTGATCGCAAATGAAATGGTTTGTTGGTTAATAGGACTGGTAAACTCTGTAAATACTTGTTTAAACAGTTGCTGATACTCTTTACTTTGTGATAGCTTACTCATGATTTCCAACACACTGGTATTAAACTCCTTTGAGCTTGCCACCACGTGTTCCATCTGGTCCTCCAACGCTTCAGCACGTAAATCATGGAAAAACCGCTCACTGTAAACAGCATTAATTAATGTCGGAGAATTGCGTTCAACCGTTCCGTTAAATCCGGTTGCCACACTTTTGGCCAACCCATCTGTAAATGCTTGTTGTGGATTATGGCAACTGGCGCAACTTCTCTCGTTTGAAGCTGATAAGATGGGATCAAAAAACAGGTATTTACCCAATTCAACCAATGGTGGGGCATAAAATTTTTGAGGAACGTTTACATAAAAAAACGGATTTAAAAATGCCGTATCAAATAAATTTTCTGCGTTATAATTCAATGCTAATTTGGCATTCAACGAAATCACTTCATAAATGGATTCCACACCGAGTAATTGTTGCACCTGATGAATTTGTTTGAACAAGGGGTTGATAACCGTTGTTAAAAAAGTAAGCCGATCAAACGTCTCAAAATTAGTCTGTTCTTTAAGTTGCTTTTTGCCTTTGGCCAATGCTTCTTTACAAGTTTTTACCATTTGCGCATCTTTTTGCTGTATCGCATCGGTGTAGGTAAGCAATGTTTGTTCAATCTCTTTTAACACAATACGCGCATCTGCTAAAGACCTGTCAGAACCGGGCACATCAAATCCTGTCAAGCCCAGATTAAATAGCCTGATCAATTCAACACGCATCCCTTCCAAAATAATACGATCTGTTAATTTTTGTTGAACGGGATATTCATGAATAGAGCGATTTAATTCAACTGCAATTTTCTGCACTTCTTTCATATCTATTTCATCAGCAAACAACAACTCATCTAATACCTGTAATCCCTTGGGTTCTATAACAACCAATTGTGGAGCGGCCTTATCAAGTTTAGGAAGTGGTGCTCCGTTAATCCACTCCTTTACAAAAATTGGATCAAGGTATTCCCAAATGTATTCCACTCGCTTAAATGCATCGCGTAAGGCATAATACGATTGGTGAACCGCTTGCTTATCAACGGTAGTTGTTTGCTGCTTTACCAATTGGTTAAACAATGCTGCTTGCTGTTTAAGTTGAGCAAAATTGTCAATATATGATTGCGCTACCAATTGATTGGGACTTACCGTGCTTTGTTTAAACGACTGCGTACTTACAACGGCAAAAAAGAAACTTGTTATAACTAAAAAAGATAGGGTAACTTTTCTAAACATGATAACGAACTAAAAATTGATATAAACTGCTAAAGAGTATTTACGCAAAAACCTGAAGGCTAAAAGCCTTCAGGTTTCAAGAGTATAAGGATCTTGTTATTTTTTTACTCAACAATCACTTTAATGGTTTGGCCTTCAGTGTTCATGATAAAATAAGCACCAGGAGTCAAATCACTTACATCAACTTTTTGGGTATCACGCAATACTTTTACGCGTTTTCCTGTCATGTCATAAACAGCTACGTCAGTAATTTTGTCTAAAGTTAATTCAGTAGAAACAGGATTTGGATATGCATTGAATCCTTTGCCGTTTTTGGTTGACTCATAGTATTTATCCAACGCTGTTTTAATTCCATCCCAACCACTAATGGCATAAGTTAAAGAGTTGTTGTATGGGAATGTATTTCCAGCATCAGGGTGTTGTGCGTTAAATAACATGGTTTTGCTGTCTAAAGCTATACCACCGGTAATTTCAGCACCAGGAGAACAAGCAGTAACGCGCACTAAATCGCTGAATGTAGGGTTGGTTTTATCCATATCCAATAAAAAGCCTTCACAAACAGTTTGGCTTCCTGCTTGAAATTCTGCCGGCATACGGTTCCAGTTTCTTCCATTTAAGTCTTCTTGAACAATCATATACGTTTTACCTTTGATATAGGCAAAATTAAGTCCGTCAGGATTTGAGAAATGAGTAGCAGGATAGGCTGAAGAAGCTTGTGAAGTAGCACTGGTATGATAAGGGCCACCTTCGATAAAGGTTCTAACCACACCAGTAGCAGGGTCAAGTTCCAACACACGTCCATAATAATCACGGAAAGCTCCATTACGAACTGAATCAGCAGCAACAGCATCAGAACCAGGGAAAGCTACTCCGTTAACAGTTTGGTATCTTGCTTTGTAAGCAGCAACCAAGTGGGAAGCAATAGCTCCAGTTGCACTTACACCATTTTTAAAAGCGGTACCAGGATTGTCGTTACCTGTTTCAGTCACATAAATTTTGCCATTTGTATTATTTAATGCTCCCCACTCTAAACGGGTAAACATGGTGGCACCTCTGCGGAATGCTACGGTGCGTAATGCGATTAACGTATCTAAATTGTTTTCAATAGCAATCCATTTGCCAGAAGCATTTTCGCCATGCACAAACAATTGACCGGCAGTAAAGTCTCCGGCAGTTGTAGCCACAAATTTACCCAACAAACCCGGGGTGTTATCATCAAATAAATAAACAGTTTTGTTATCAGGCATTAAAGCCCCGCCCTCCCAACCGGCACGACCCCAGTTGTATTGCTTGCGAATGGCTTTACCCGTTTTAGGATCAATCTCAACAAACCAATTTAAGTTTTGGAAACGCTTAATGGTTCTTCCGTTGAAACCAGGAAATCCGGCAGGAGTAGTGGTTCCGATAACAAAATCGCTTGTATCACGGAAGTTATTTCCGTTGTTAAAAATGGCGGTGTTGCTATTTTGCATCCACTCTTCAGCAGTCCAAATACGTCCGTTTTCTGCTGAAATACCACCGCAGTTCATCCCTGTTTCACCAACTGTATTTACAAAATCAATGTTAAAAAACTTACCTGTACGTCCATCGGCTAATGTTTGAGGAACAATCTCCATCACATCACCTTTTAACCTGCGAAGTTTAAATACCGTCATACCTCCACCATCACCAATGCTATCATTTTTAATAGTCATTTCGTGGTTAACAGTTACCCAACCTAAATCTCCTGCTGCAATTTTTGCCGGATCTGTCTCTTTGGTAAAACCAATAAAATCATGCCATTGCTTAGCAATTGCTTTGCCTGCAGCTTTACCATAAGTAGCGGTAGTTTGAACTGTATCAGTACCACCAACAAAAATAACTTGTTGTGTTAACGGTGACTTTGGCATCCATACCGTCTTAGTGCTCCAAGCGGTATCAATGTTCACCGGAAAAGGAATCTGCGCAATGGAAGCAAGCGTTGTTACAGCCATTGATGCTGAAAGTAATAGTTTTTTCATATAATACAGTTTTGTATGTGTTTAGGCCACAAAATTGTTCTTGCTGCGTTACCAAATCCTTTCTGCTTTGTTAATAAATGTTAACCTTTACATGTAATTTGTTTTAGCTAAGTTTAAACAAACCTGTATTACATAGAATAGAAATAAACTACCGATTGGTTTAAATCATAACAGCACGTTTTATCATTGAACAATCCGAAATAAGATATTATCATTGTTTTGTTGAAGAACATCATATGAAAAACAGTTACTTGCTTCTACTACTACTTTTACTGCTTTCCTTTAAAGCAGGCGTTATTTTCCCAACCCTTACTTGTACCAACCTTAAAGATGAATTGGTTAAAGTACCTGCTGATTTAAGCGGGAAACGCACCGTTATTGCTTTGATGCTGAGTACAAAGGCAGATAAGCACATGCAAAAATGGGCACAACCTTTATACAATAGCTTAGTTGCTAATGGTATGGGTGGTATGATGGGTGGCAACATGTACAATGCCAGATTATGTTTTGTTGGCGCAGTTAAGGGATTGGCAAAAATTGCTTTACCCGAAATGATTAAAAAGGCCAAAACAGAGGTAGACAAAAAATACCACGGCAATTTTATGTACACCGATAATGATTTGGATGAGTTAACCAAGTCGTTAAACATTACTGATAAATCAATTCCACATTTTATTGTATTGGAAACAGATGGTAACATTTTGTACCAAACCCAAGGGGAGTTTACTGATGATAAGCTGAATGATATTACCGGGGCATTGTTGAATTAAACCGATAAGACCATTAAAATGTTTAATTATTAACAGGTTGTGCTATCAAAAATACAAGGTATGTTTTATAGTATACCTTGTTACATCTGATTTCTAAAAATGAAAATATTGGAGATTAGCGTTGTAATATCTCAAGAAAATATTGCTTAATTAGATTCTGTAATAAGTTGCTGCTTTGGCCCTTTTATCTTAAAGCCATAAACAGCCATTTGTTTTAACCATTTTATGGTGTATTCATCTTCGCAGTATTGGCTAAGTTTATACTCTAGTGCAAGCCTAAATGCTTCTTGGCTTAAGCCATTATCAATTAATTTAGCAAATAGTATAAAGGTTTCTATTAAAGCCCATTCGGCCTCAGTAACATGTATGCGTTGCCTCTTTTTGCTGCGATACACCAATTCGTCTCCTTTTGCTTTTCGGTAAATGTCTAGTTTTTCGCGGGTAATTAACATGTCTAATTGGGCATATTGTTGTAGTTAACCTATCTATTTTCGAGGCATAGCACAACCCCTATTTGTCCCGCGTGTAAACTTACACCACGGGACTTTTAAGGGATTGCAAACATTAACCTAACCAACATCAAACGTTTCTTATCAAAACGTGTGGTATTACTTTTTGTATATTTTTACTGTGCGTACCTGTTTATCTGCAAAATGTACCTGTACAAAATAGATACCTTCTTTAAGCTGACTCACCAATAACTGTTTGTTTTCAATGGGGGTGTCCATTACTTTTTTACCTTGCATATCATATACCTGTACTTTGGTAATGGTAACCCCAGAGGTGAAAGTAATAGCTTCTTGCACCAGCGTTGGAGTGGCGGTAAATGCCATTTTTAACTCTTGCTCAATTGGGCTTACATCAGTAGCCATTGCACCCATTGAAGATGAATTGTATTGGCACATAGATTGGCAGGGAGGCGTATCAAGTATAAGTGCAGTGTAAGTTTGTGGCATGCCACTCGGAAGCGTAGTGGTTAATTGTGGAGTGTTGCTAAAATCATGAAAAGCAGTTGGACAAGCATTTTCAACAACCGGAATATAGGTAATCTCTCCATTATCATTATTAATTTCTGCCACGCA
>RDYC01000063.1 GCA_004293295.1 Bacteroidota bacterium | reverse complement strand
AATTGTGTGGGATAGTAATATTGCATGAGGCTGTCCATGCCCACTGCCAAAACTGATACCAAGTGTGTGCCTATTGGGATATCAGGCTGGATACTGCCCGACGTGCCCAGTCTGACTATGGTGAGTTTGCGCAACAAACGCTCAGGCACGCGATTTTTCATATCTACATTGACAAGTGCGTCCAGTTCGGTCAGAAAAATTTCAATGTTGTCTGTGCCCATGCCCGTAGACATGACGGTTATCTTTTTGCCTTTATAGATGCCTGTTTGAGTAATAAATTCGCGCCTATTCATTTCAAACATAACATCATCAAAGTATTGGCTCACTTCGTTCACACGGCTAGGATCGCCTACGGTAATGATGGTGTCTGCAATGTCTCTAGGCTGTAAATTGAGGTGATAAATACTATTATCCTCGTTCAGAATGAGTTCTGACGGCTTGATAGTCTTTCGCGAAGGCGTGCTAGACCCAAAGGTGATATAATCGTCAAAAAACAAAATATCTTGGCAGTTTGTAATGATGATTTCCTTGAATTGTTCAAAGTTGATTTAATAATATGATAATTGCAAACAATTTGACCAAAAAATTACTTGCGTATTGTTTTGTTATCAAATATTTAGGCTTTTTTTAAGAGTAATTTGCTCGTGATGTTTTGGGTCTGTGTTTGCTTTTTGTATTTTTGAAGCTGAAAACGTCAAGTTCTTTTCAGAAGACTATAATTTGTGTTTTTCATAGTATGTAAAGCCCCTTTTTACTATTACGCTGATTTTTTTCCTATTCTTATGCACACATGAAAAACCTCATTGCTTTAGTACATCGTCTTCAACCCATCCTCGCTTTTCAAATATTTACTATTTATCTGCGCTATCTTCTGGGTGGTACTTTTATAATGGCTGCCTTTGGCATGGGTAAAATTTCGGGTTCCGCGATTCCCATAGCGTCTTTGGATGAGCCTATTCAAAACTTGGGGCCTGTTCAGCTATTTTTTAGGGTTATGGTAGAGTCTGGTTTTTATTGGGATTTCATTGGCTGGGCGCAACTTGCTGCAGGAGTCTTACTGATGACACATCGCTTTGCAGCACTGGGAGCGGCTCTCTTTTTTGGTATGATGCTCAATATTTTCATCATTA
>RDYC01000351.1 GCA_004293295.1 Bacteroidota bacterium | reverse complement strand
GAAAATATTTTGCCATAAAAGAAATGCTGCCCATTAAGGGCAGCATTTGCAAAAGTTAGGAATTAGAAGTAATCCTGTTTTTGTAAGGAGCAAGTTATTTTTTGCTCTTGGCTTTTAATGCCTTGCGGCTTCTTAAGCGGCCATAGGAGCCATTGGCTTGTTTCCCTTTTTTGGTTCTGATATCACCTTTTCCCATAGTAGATAAGTATTAGAATTGAGGCGAAATAAAAAAAACCTTTTTTTATTTTCAAGTGAAATGGGTAAAAAATAGGTGTTCATTTTAAGCAAAATGGGTGAAGTGTGAATAGGTGGTGCATAACACCTCGGAGGGCCTGTTTATACTTGTAGGCTATGCACAATTTAACAATTACAATACCTATTCTGTCAGCAGAACTAAATTTAGGATATAACCAAGTAAAAGCTACGATTAACTTATTAGATGAAGGGAGCACCATCCCGTTTATTTCCCGCTATCGGAAGGAGGCTACCGGCAACCTTGATGAGGTTGATATTGAACGAATTAAAAACGGGATTGAGAAGTTGCGCAATATTGAAACACGCAAGGCATCTATTTTAAGCACCATTGAAGAGCAGGGCAAGTTAACGGAAGAGCTTAAAAAACGAATTAACGACTGCTGGGATGCCAATATTTTGGAAGACATTTATCTGCCTTATAAACCTAAGCGAAAAACACGGGCTACCGTTGCCAGAGAAAGAGGGCTTGAGCCACTTGCCTTGTGGTTGATGAATGAGCCCAATAGCGATGTGTTTGATGAAGCCGCTAAATATTTAACAGAAGAAGTAAAGGATGAGGATATTGCCTTAGAAGGTGCAAGGGATATTATTGCTGAAATTATTAACGAGCATGAGTTGGCAAGGGCGGCAATCAGAACAGAGTTTGAGAAAAATGCGTTTATTATTTCAACCGTTTATAAGAGTAAGAAGGATGAAGCCGTTAAATACAGTGATTATTTTGATTTTGCTGAATTGCTAAAAAAATGTCCTTCGCACCGAATATTAGCGGTGTTTCGCGGAGAGGACGAAGGCTTTTTAAAGGTTAAGATTGAACCTGATATTAATCTCGCGTTAGAAAAATTAGATAAGCTCTTTATCAAAAGAAACAACCAGGCAAGTGGCCATGTAGCAGAAGCCATTGAAGATTGTTACGAACGATTGCTTGCACCTTCCATGGAAAATGAGTTTAGGAACTTGGCTAAACAAAAAGCAGATGATGAGGCCATTCGTGTATTTACAGAAAACCTACGTCAGTTGTTACTTTCCGCACCATTAGGAAGCAAACGCATTATGGGTATTGATCCGGGCTTTCGCAGTGGTTGTAAAATAGTTTGTTTAAACGAAGAAGGAAAACTATTGGCTGATGATGTGGTGTATCCTCATCAACCACAAATGGATAAAAGCGGAGCCATGCGCGTTATTCAAACATTGGTTGCCAAACATACTGTACAGGCCATTTCAATTGGCAATGGAACAGCCGGAAGAGAAACCGAAGAATTGGTTCGCAGTATCAGTTTTGCGCATCCGGTTGAAATTTATGTGGTAAGCGAGAGTGGAGCATCAGTGTATTCAGCTTCCGAAATTGCACGTGAAGAATTTCCGGATAAGGATGTTACAGTTCGTGGAGCGGTTTCTATTGGCAGGCGTTTGAGTGACCCCTTGGCTGAGTTGGTGAAGATTGATCCCAAGTCAATTGGCGTTGGGCAATACCAGCATGATGTTGACCAAAATAAACTGAAAAAAAGCTTGGATGTGGTGGTAGAAAGTTGCGTGAATGTGGTGGGTGTAAATTTAAATACAGCCAGCAAAAGTTTACTCACTTATGTATCCGGCTTAGGGCCGCAATTGGCACAAAACATCATTGATTACAGGAACGAAAATGGTGCTTTTACTTCGCGCAAAGAATTAAAAAAAGTACCTCGTTTGGGAGATAAGGCGTTTGAACAATGTGCAGGATTTTTACGTATTGCCAATGCAAAAAATGTATTGGACAATAGCGCGGTTCATCCGGAGAGTTATGGCATTGTTGAAGCCATGGCCAAAGATTTAGGCTGCAAGGTTGACGATTTAATTAAAGATGAAACGTTGCGCAAAAAAATAAGTCCGCAACAATATGTTACCGAAAAGGCCGGACTGCCAACCATTACCGATATTTTAAAAGAGTTGGCTAAACCCGGCAGAGACCCCAGAGAAATGTTGAAGCCTTTTGAATTTGCAGATGTGAAAAAGCCGGAAGACTTAACCATAGGCATGATATTACCCGGTATTGTAACCAATATCACCAACTTTGGCTGTTTTGTAGATATTGGGGTAAAACAAGATGGCTTGGTACACATCTCGCAATTGGCAGATAAATTTGTGAGTGACCCAAATCAAGTGGTGAAGCTGCAACAACAAGTAACGGTTAAGGTGGTTGAGGTAGATATGGTAAGGAAAAGGATTGCCTTAACAATGAAACTGGCATCTGCTTAAACAAAAAAACTCCCGAGGGAGTTTTTTGCTGTAATCAACGTAAAATAAATGGTTATGCGGCTAATCGTTGGTTGTGCTTAAATTGGTCAACATGTTGTGCCAGGCGTAAATCGTTCAGGTAGTTTTCTACGTCTCCTAACAACATTTTGCAATGCGCCCTTAAGCGATAAACATCGGCATCATGTTCATCTAAACTTAATGCTTTGTTTAAATCGCCTATAGCAATATCCGGTTTGTTAAATTTTACCAGTGTTAATGCCCTCCAATAGTAAAGTTCCTTACGAAACGGGCTTTGTATAATGGCTTTGTTGATAAAGAAGTAAGCCTCTTCAAAATCCTTTTGCAGGTAGCACAATTCAGCAGCCATATACAGGTAAGTACTGTTGTCGTTATCTATTTCAAGGGCTTTTACCACAAAGGTTAAAGCCACCTCATAATTCATGTTTATTTTATACAACTCGGCCAAATGAAAATAAGCTTCCGCGTCATCTTCACCTTGCTCTAAAATAGCACCCAACACGCTCTTGGCAGTTTTTAGTTTACCTAAGTACATGTAACATAAGGCTCGTTTAATTTGGGCCAGTTTGTTTTCAGGGTCAAGTAACAGCACCATGTTAAACAAGTGCAGTGCTTCTGCAAAATCACCGCGGTGTAAAGTCTGTAAGGCGTTGTCTAAAATCTGGGTAGGTTTTACGGTGTAAACCATTTGCTCTGGTGTTTTCATGTGTTTGTAATTAATTTCTGAGTACAAAGTTTGTATACCACTTCGCAGCCTATTTGCGAAGTGATTTAACTTTGGTTTTATATTTAATAATCAGTGCATTACATGTTTTTTGCTGGTGTTTAGCATAAGCATAGAAGTGTTTTGTATAAAAATGTTGGTTTAAAAGCAGGGCACTTTATAAATTCTGTTTGTTGCATTACCTTGCATACATGCCTAAAAATAAAAATGCCTTCATTCGCTACCGTATTATTGATGGAGCTTTACGCAACAAACACAAGCGTTATCCTACCAAGCAGGAGTTAATAGACGCATGCAGTGGTTTAGGCAGCGTAAGTGCCCGCACCATTGACAGTGATATTTACGACATGAAGTTTGATGAGGAGTTGGGCTATGCTGCACCCATTGAGTATGATAGAAAACTTCGGGGGTACTATTATGCCGATCCCAATTACAGCATCAATAATCTTCCATTAAAACAAGAAGACCTTTATGCATTGGAGTTTGCCTGCTCATTGCTTAAGCAGTTTGATGGCATTGGCCCCATACAACAATTTATGCAATCGGTTGAAAAAATTGAAGAGTATGTAAATCTGCGCAACGTATATGGCAATGATGATTTTTTGCAAATTATTGAAACAGAAAAAGGGCTTAGTCAAAAAGGGAATGAATTTTTACACCCATTGTTATTAAGCATTAAAGAGCAACAAGCGGTGATGATGCATTACAAGGGTTTCGGGCATACAGAAGTTAAAAGTTATGAGTTACATCCTTATGTGTTAAAAGAGTACCGTAACCGTTGGTACGTTACCGGAAAATTGGCCGAAAAGGATAGGATACAAACTTTTGCTTTGGAACGTATTAAACAGTTGATTCCTGCTAAAAAACAATTTAAAAGAGATGCCTTGTTTAATCCTGCTGAATATTTTAAGCACTCGTTCGGAATCTCGGTTAGCGATTATGAACCACAATTGGTTACGTTGAGTTTTAATCCTTCAGAAGCTCCTTATATTAAAAGCCAACCCTTGCACCAAACACAGCAGATATTGGAGGACAATGCGCATGAATTTAAAATAACACTCGATGTGATTCCATCTTATGAGTTAAAGGCACATATTTTAAGTTATGGCGATAAAGTAACCATTATTGCTCCCGAAGATTTAAAACAAGAACATATCGGTACACTAAAAAATGCCATCAAAAAATATCAGGCAGAATAGCTTAAACAGCAAAGTGTTATTGCCATTGGCAGCCATAAGAATAGCAGTAACTTAACCATTTGCCGCTATTAACAATTATTTTTTGCGGTAAAACCACATATTATCTTATTTTTGCACGGCAAATAATAGATAGTATTGTTTGCCATGATTAACGACAAAGCCAAATTTTACGGAGAAGGATTAACATTTGATGATGTGTTGTTGCTTCCCGCCTTTTCAGAAGTCCTCCCCCGTGAGGTAAACACTTCAACCCAACTTACCAGAAACATACGCATTAATGTACCCATGATTTCAGCCGCAATGGACACGGTTACGGAATACCGTTTGGCTATTGCCATGGCACAACAAGGTGGCATGGGCATGTTGCATAAAAACATGAGCATTGAGCGCCAGGCCGAGGAGGTGCGCAGGGTAAAACGTAGCGAAAGCGGGATGATACTCGACCCGGTTACATTGCCATTAACAGCCACCTTAAAAGAGGCATTTGCCATGATGAGCGAAAACAAAATTGGGGGAATACCTATTGTTGATGAAGAGTTTAAGCTAAAAGGCATTATAACCAACCGTGATTTGCGTTTTGAGAAGCAAATGAATAAAAAGGTGAGTGAGGTAATGACCAAAGAAAACCTGATTACGGCACCACAAGGAACCGATTTAAAAAAGGCGGAATCCATTTTACAGAATTATAAAATTGAAAAACTCCCTGTAGTTGACAAAAAAGGCAAACTTATTGGGTTGATTACCTACCGCGATATTTTAAAAATAAAAGACAATCCAAATGCTTGTAAAGATAAGCATGGCCGTTTATTGGTTGGCGCAGCAGTGGGTGTAACCCCTGAAACAGAAGATCGCATTGCGGCTTTGGTTAAAGCAGGAGTGGATGTGATTACCATTGACACGGCCCACGGACACAGTGCCTTTGTGTTGAATGAGATTAAACGTTTACGCAAAAAGTTTACTTCGCTGGATATTATTGCGGGTAATGTGGCCACTGGCGAAGGCGCAAAAGCCTTGGTGAAAGCCGGTGTTGATGGGGTTAAGGTGGGCGTTGGTCCCGGTTCTATTTGTACCACACGTATTATTGCAGGTATAGGTGTGCCACAACTTACGGCTATTTATGATGCCGCTAAGGCCATTAAAGGCAGCGGTGTTCCGGTAATTGCCGATGGAGGCATACGTTACAGTGGCGATATTGTAAAGGCATTGGCAGCAGGAGCCAGCACCGTAATGAGTGGTGGTATTTTTGCCGGTACAGAAGAATCTCCCGGAGAAACCATTATTTATGAGGGACGAAAATTTAAATCATACCGTGGTATGGGCAGTATAGAAGCCAT
>RDYC01000350.1 GCA_004293295.1 Bacteroidota bacterium | reverse complement strand
AAGCAATTGTTTATTATCAGGAAGCAATTCGCAGCGCACATTATTTTAAAAATGGCCCGCAAATAGCAGATATTAATAATAGATTAGGGGCAGCATACAATAATAGCAATAAGTTTGACAGTGCTGTTTATTGTTTAACACAGGCGGCAAAACAGTACGAAAGGATGGGCGAAAAAAACGGATTAGCGCAGGCATATTATGCCATTTCGCTTGCCTATAAACAACTGAAACAGCCAAATAAAAGACTGGAATACATGTCGAAGGCTATTGCTATTATTCACCAATTACCGCCATCAGCGTATTTGATTAAAGCCATCATCCTATCTTCAGGGGCTGTATGTTATGTGGAAACACATCCAACGGAAAAGGCCTATTTGGATAGTAGCTATTTATTTGCTAAGGAAGGAATGAACTTGGCTAATTTATACAACCTTGACGACCTTAAACCGTCATTAAACATTGCGCTTTCAGGATATTATTATGCTAAAAAAAATTACATCCAATCCATCCAATATGCCCAAAGGGGATTACAATACGGCAAAAGTGTAACCGAAAGGGATCGGTTTAATAGTTATTACAGGTTAGCAGAGGGATACCGTGAAGAAAAGGAATTAAAATTAGCATATGCTTATATTGATTCTGCAAAGATGTTGGGGGTAGCTAAGGACCCTACGCTTGCTGCCAATATTGCCAAGTCGGCATATCGCCTAAATAAAATGACCGGAGAGTCGGAGAAAGCATTGGTTGCGTTTGAAACATTTAGTAGAATGAGGGATAGCGTTGTTGACCTGGAGAAAATAAAGGCATTGAACGACCTTGAAGTAAAATACCAAAGTGAAATTAAGGACGAAAAAATTGCCACATTGGCTAAGGAGAAAGAGCTGGATCTTCTTTACATTAGGTTTTTGGCCATTGTGCTTCTGGCCATTGTGCTTTTGGTGCTTGTGTTATTTTTTATTTACCGACAAATGAGCATTAAACAAAAACTGGCGTTGGCAGAAACCGAGAATCGTTTGAATCGGGCACGCATGAATCCACATTTCTTTTTTAATGCATTGATGGCTTTACAAGGAATGGTATTAACACAAAAGGATGTTGCAAAAACAGCAACGGTTATTAGCCAAACAGCTCGTTTAATGCGAAAAAATTTGGAAGCAACATTTTCTGAGTTTATTACCATTGAAGAGGATGTTGCCTTTTTAAAAGAATACATGGACGTTATGTTGTTTAAAGATAATGAATCGTTTACGTATCACTTTCACATAGATGAAGAGCTTGAGGGTGTAGAGGTTCCTGTTATGCTTGTTCAACCTTTTGTTGAAAACGCTATTGAGCATGGATTTAGAAACATAAATTACCCTGGTAAAATTGGTATAAGCTATGAGTTGAAGGAGCAAAATATTGTGATAAGCATTACAGATAATGGGGTTGGTATGAATGATAACCGTGCATCAAACCATACTTCCAGGGCATTGCAAATCATAAACGATAGGCTAATATTGTTAGGTAACAAAAAAGCCGGATATAAAATAACACCATTGTCGGAAGGCAGTGGTACTCTTGTTGAAATTACCATTCCCCTTAAAATGACATGAAAACACTAATTATTGATAACGAAAAAAAAGTGAGGGAAGCCCTGATTGCATTGCTGCATCATTTTTGCAGTGAACTTGATGTAATAGAGCAGGCAACCGGTATCGAAGATGGCTTAAAAATGATAGGCATGTATAAGCCGGATATTGTTTTTTTAGATGTGGAAATGGATGATGGTACCGGATTTGATTTATTGGAACGACTAAAGGAGGTGGATTTTCAGTTGATTTTTATAACTGCCCATGATAAGTATGCGGTGCAAGCTTTTAGGTATAGTGCCATTGATTTTTTAGTAAAACCAATTGATCCTTCTTTTTTGGTAGAAAGTGTGGAAAGAGCAAAAAGCGCACTCCATCTAAAGCAAACAAGTCGGCAAATACAAACGCTGCTTTCAAATATTGACCCTAAAAATATTGAGCAAAAAATTGTACTAAAAGATAACTCCAATATTTATTTTATTAAAATTAGGGACATTGTTCGATGTGAATCTGATGGGGCCTATACCGCATTTTATTTAGCAGAAGGGGAAAAAATCGTGATCTCAAAAACAATTAAAGAGTATGATGAATTGCTGACTCCCAAAGGATTCCTGAGGGTACACCAATCTCATTTGGTTCAAGTGGCTAAAATAAAAAGATTCGAAAGGGCAAAAGAAGTGTTGGTGCTTGATAACAATGAAACAGTTCCCGTTGCACAGCGCAAAAGAGAAGTAGTTATGGAATGGCTAAACAAGTAGGGTTATTCTACATTACTTATTATTTATAAGCAATTTACCTTTATAGAGTTGGTTGTTAAACAACACTTGCAGGTAGTAAAGCCCATCTGTTAATTTGAGTTCCTTCACATGAATGGTTGGTGTGGTAATTGTTCCATCATACACAGTTACTCCGGCTGAATTTGTAATGAACACTTTTGCTTTACTCATCTGGTGAATTGGCAAATCAATATATGCGGTCTCACTGCACGGATTTGGATATAGAGCTAATGATAAATCGTTTTCTACATCATGCAAACCAACATTAATTGCTGAATAGATAATTTTTTCAACCGGGGTCACTGTTAAGTTTCCATTAAATAGGTAGGCATAACGATAACTCATGCGCTGATTTAGCTCACCATTATTATGATAGCTATAAACTTCTAAGTATTGTAGTCTTAACTTTTTTGAGTTTGGCTCGTAGCTATATCTGTAAATGGTATCGGGGTATTGTTGCACATTGTTGTTGTATACAGCAACTACACTATCAATCAAACGAATGGTTTCCTGAGTAAAGAACAATCTAAATGCAAGGGTCTTGATTATCCTGTTCTGGTTATCATAGAAAAATTCTACTATCGAACTATCTCCTGTATCTTCTAACACATCAGTTATGGAATCATAATAGTATATGTTTTTTTTAATTCGGGTTGGAAAATACTGCGCATTACGGGCTAAAACTTCATAGTAGCCGCCATAAAGAGCGCCATGCGTCAAAGGTTTTGTGGGAATTGTTTGCTTAATTTGACCTAAGTTATCGTAAAAAAAGAAGGTGCCAAATTCCCTATTCCAACCAGTATTCGGATTATATTTCCACCGCTCTTTTTTCGAAATGTTCACTCCATCTGGTCTTTGTAGGGAGTCTACCGAAAGTATGGTATCATTGCTTGTATTGGATTTGTGTTTATTGTACTTTGATTGCCATATCCCGTTTTGGTAGCTATACGTAATGTTGCTGTAATACGATAAACTGTTTACTGATTTATCCTTCCAATTATAAGTTACTATGCTATTAATCTGATTATCTCTGGCATGGGTGTATACATCCATTCTAGGTATCCAATTGCTAAAAATGGTAGAATCAAAACTAAATACTTCTTTATGATAACCGCTTTTCGGAAACACACTTTTAAACGGTATTTTATATTGTTGGTTAACATCAAATTCTGTATCATAAATAGATTCGTATTGTGCAAAACCATTTATTGAAGATAGGATTAATATCCCGAGTATTATTGTTTTCATAATTCATAGTCAATGAAATTAATTTACCGGTTGTTCAGTAAGTTATTTTTAAAACAAGTGATGGAATAGCTTGAAGAAGCGCCCTTGTTGCATAAATAATCGGAAGGTTTGGCCATAATTTAAGAAGGCCGCTCTTTTCAGAGCAGCCTTCTTAAACGGATAAATATTTTTGGTTCTGTTACCCATTAATTAATAATGATTGACTTGAAAACATCTTGTTTTCCATTCGAGAGTTTCATGGTGTAAGTTCCTTTTGATAAACTGGATAGTGTAATTTTGGATAGTGTATCTTTAACATCCAATTGGTAAACCAATTTTCCAACCACATCAAATACTTCTAAATGAAATGAGGTGTTTTCAGTAAATGTATTCGTGCCAATTTCTAGCATAAACTCACCGGTTGACGGATTGGGGAAAACGCGGCAATCAAATGAAGATTTATTCAGCAGCGCATGTTGTGTTTCTATTGGGGTTGGATTTGTTCTTGCTTCATCCGCATTTATTTTTGATGGGCATGTCTCTTTAAAATCAAGTTTAAAGGCCCAGTCAGGGTTTATATTATCAGTAGGAGGAATTAAGATGATTAAATCGCCATTTGCATCTGTGCATGCCGTAGAAGTATATTGTGGCAAATAGGGAGTATTGGCAGCAATTCTTGTTTTATAAAAGCTAATGGTATACTTACTGTTTGACATGAGTTGATGAACGATGTAGGGGTTTTGTGGAAGAGGAACAACTTCATCAAAATGCATTGGATAAACCAGTGTACTAACAATTGGAGAAGAACAGCCACAAGGATTAATGCCGGGATTACTTGGGTTTCCGGGGCTTGGCCAGTTGGATACGAATCCCCTGAAGTACTCATCATCTGGCTTAAAAGTAGCAATCTCGCAGTTCTTTGATCTATTGTAGGATGTATTAGGTTGACAAGCCACTAATGTATTATCACTATACAGATTAATTTGGGTTTGGTTTCCAAAAGATCTGGCATAATTCTGTATGTAATACGACCTGTTATGTACCCATCCTATCGTATGTTTTCGGTCGTTTCTTGTTAAATAATATCCTTCATATTTAAAGCTATCCGGTTGAAAATGATATGTACGGTTTTTCCCTACTTGGAACGTATTTGCTGCTAGTTCTTCATTATTGGTAAATTTCCGAATAGCCCTAATGGTGCTGTCAGAGCCATTGTTATCATTATACCGGTAATGCCAGCTTAGGCCCGGGCCTAAATCGCCCATCATCAAAGTAGCCCAATAATCGTTATGAAACTGAACATCCATTTCTTTTTCTAATGCCTCTGGTCTGGTTCCCATTTCACCAAAAAAGAGTGGCTTATTTATTCCAGGATTGGTGGCGTGAAACAATTTGATTTCTTCCGAACGGATTTTGTAATTTCCATCTTCTCTGTTATAGTAGGAGTGATATTGAGCAATGTCAATATTGGGATGATTTCTAATAATATAAGGATCGTAACTAGCGGTAATCAGATGTTGGTCACCAAGTGTTGTTTTAATATAATCAGACATTTCACGGAACCAATCAATCATTTCAGTTTCAAATTGGGCTTCTGTTTTTCCGCTTGTTGATGGATGACACTGTTTAACACCTGTTGGTTCATCTAAAATTTCCCAGGCTGCAATATTGGTGGAGTAGCCCCAGCGCGAAATGATGTAACGTAGTTTTTGTTTCACCATTTGTTTTGCTGTTTGATTGCTAAAGTAGTCCCAAGGACCATTTTGGCCCAACAAATTTCTATAAGGATTTGAATTCCAACTGTTGCTATGTCCGCGGCCACTTAAGTTGCATTGCCCGGCTGGGTCAGGACAATGCCATGCCCACCAAAAGCTATGATGAGAGATCAAATTGTAAATAAAGTAAAGGCCGTTTTTGTGCGCATAATTAACTAGTGAATCAACTTCCCAGGCAGTACACATCCTAGTATCATAGTTTCCCAGTTTTTCCCATTCAATATCAAAATCATAAGCATTGGAGCCTATCCTAAAAAAATTCCCTTCCGACTGTCTGACAAAAGACAATTGCGCGTAAAACCGCTGTAAATAATCAGAACGGTTTTTACCCCAACACTCACCTCCGTATAAATCATTTCCAGGTATAGCATCCCAACTATTTTGCCCGACAGGAATAAAGGTTTTACCGGTTTGGGCAAACT
>RDYC01000062.1 GCA_004293295.1 Bacteroidota bacterium | reverse complement strand
AGCGTACATTTCGGCTGTAACTGTGCGACCGTCCCACTGACCACCACGGCACAAGGATTTCTGAACTTCATTCTTAATCACCAATATGTTATTAATCATGTCAAAACCCAATGGGTGAGATGGCACAATTTGTTTGAAATTTACAAAGGTACGGCCATCAAAACGCACCAGGCCCGTTAAGGTACCCAACCAGATAAACCCTTCAGCATCCTCAGCAATAACACGGATATGTTTGTTGGATAAGCCTTCATTTGCGCCCCATGAGCGAATATTAGACAATTGGATGGATTGCCCCTGAACGCGGGCAATGCACAAACAACAGCAAAAAACAAAAAGTACCTTTATTCTCATCAAAAAATCGCATTAACCCCATGCGATAATACTAAATACCAACTAAAGTTGTTGTTTCAATTGTGTTAAAAACTCCCGAACCTCTTTAAGTTTGGCAACCAACTCCGCTTTGTTGGCCACTTTTCTCTCGTTTTTTAAGGCTTCCTTAGCTCCTTCCAAGGTGTACCCCTTTTGTTTTACCAAATAGTGTATGTATTGCAACAGCTCAATATCTTTAAGGCTGTATTTGCGTGTGCCTTTGCTGGTTTTTAACGGCTTAAGCTGCGGAAATTCGGTTTCCCAAAAACGTATCAGGGAAGCGGCCTCACCCAATTGGGTGGCTACTTCGCCAATGGTATAATATTGTTTTTGTATCTCGTCCAAAGTAATGGCGTTATTAAATTTTAGGAAGTGATGTGTGTATGATCACACAAACCCTTGTTATTAAAACTAGTCAAATGATTGTGTTGGTCTTTCGGCAAGTTCACGCATTGACACATAATCACTTTCGGTAATATCATTGAAGAAGTAATTAATCGGATTAATTTTTCGGCCATTTTTCATCACCTCATAATGCAAATGCGGTCCCGATGAAAGCCCTGTGTTGCCCACATAGCCAATTAATTGCCCACGCTTTACACGTTGCCCTAACTTAACTTTGCTTTTAAACATATGGGCATACAAGGTTTTATAACCAAAACCGTGGTCAATTACCACATGGTTGCCATACCCGCTGGCTCCATCAGGTGCAGGTACCACTCGGCCATTCCCCGTGGCATAAATAGGTGTTCCGGTTGGGGCA
>RDYC01000349.1 GCA_004293295.1 Bacteroidota bacterium | reverse complement strand
CTTGTAACGAATCATTCTTTTCTTTAAGGTAAGCATCTAATTGGCTGTTTTTACCTTTATACAAGTTCAGGTTATCTTGCGTTTCTGTTAGAATTTTTTCTAACTCTGCTTTGGCTGAATCAGTTGCAAATAAGGTTTCCTCCGTTTGAACAAGTTTTTTATCGGTATTAAAGTAATTGTATATAAAAAGTCCATTGGAGGCCATTAATATCAAAATAATAATGATATAATAAATCTTTCCTGAGTTTTTTGGTTTTTCTTCCATTACGCAAAAGTAACATAATTTATTAAAAAGGTGTACCTGCATCAATATGCTAATGTGCTAATATTTTATACTTTTGCCATAAATTAAATCTATTGTCTTTTGGAAGTTATTAATACGCCTATTGATGGACTACTCATCATTAAACCCATGGTTTTTAAAGATACTAGGGGCTATTTTTTTGAACCTTACAACAAACAACGCTTTTTTGATATAGGCATTAAACACGAGTTTGTTCAAGATAACCAATCCTTTTCTCATTTGGGGGCATTACGTGGGCTGCACTTTCAGGCACCGCCATTTGAACAGGGCAAACTGGTTCGTGTTGTAACCGGAGCAGTGCTTGATGTAGTGGTAGATATTCGTAAAGGTTCCAAAACTTTTGGGCAACACTATAGCATGGAACTTTCGGAGGATAACATGCTCCAATTTTGGATTCCACCCGGATTTGCCCATGGATTTGTTACATTAAGAGACAACACTATATTTGAATACAAATGCACCAATTTTTATAGTAAGGCAAGCGAAGGTGGCGTTTTATGGAACGACCCCGAACTGGGTATTGACTGGGGACTTCAAAACCCCATTGTATCTGACAAAGATCAGGTGTTAAATCCAATTAATCAGCTTATTTCGCCATTCTAATCACTTCAAACCATATGGAACTAGATCAGGAAACATTAAAGTTACTGGAACAACTCAAGAGTAAATACACGAAATCTGGTCAGGATTTAAAAGCTTACCTTGAAGGGCTACTCCACTCAAATTACCTTGACTATTGGAACTATATTGAAGTAGACACCTTACTTACCTTACAAAAACCGCGAACTCCCATAAAAGATGAAGTTATTTTCATTATTTATCATCAAATAACTGAACTCTATTTTAGGCTTACACTCCATGAAATGGAGCAGATATCTGAAAAAAAAGGCAATATTGATGCCGCCTTCTTTACCCAACGGTTAAAGCGAATAAATGCTTACTTCCGCAACCTAACGCACTCTTTTGAAATTATGGTAGACGGCATGGACCATAAACAGTTCCTGCAATATCGAATGAGTTTACTCCCTGCCAGCGGTTTTCAAAGTGCGCAATACCGCATGATTGAGATGTGTGCCACTGATTTTGTTAACCTCATTGATAAAGACCATAGGGATAAGTTTACTGAAACCACCTCGGTGGAAGAATTGTTTGAATACATTTACTGGAAAGCAGGTGCTACGGAACTTGCTACAGGAAAAAAAACCCTTACATTAACCCAGTTTGAAAACAAATACAGCGACCAACTTATTGACCTAGCGAAAAAGTATGCATCAAAAAATCTTTGGGCTGTTTATAGCAGTTTAAGTGATGTTGATAGACAACATGCTGACCTAAAAGAACAACTCAGGCAGTTTGATGTAAATGTGAATGTGAACTGGCCTTTACAACACTACAAATCAGCGGTAAGATATTTGCACCGTAACCCTGAAGATATTGCGGCAACAGGTGGAACAAACTGGCAAAAATACTTGCCTCCACGATTCCAAAAGCGGATTTTTTATCCTGAACTATGGACTGACCTTGAAATAGAAGAATGGGGCAAACAAGGAATTATTGATTTGTTAACCCATTAGCTATTCAATAGAATTGCTGCAAGAAGTAAATCTTCTGGGGTAGTAATTTTTATATTTCGGTAGTCTCCCTCGTATAAACTTACCTTAAACCCGGCCGATTCATAAACAGCAGCATCATCTGTGAAATGATTGGTAGTTGTCTGTTCATACACCTTAATAATTTCATTGGTGTAAAATATTTGTGGCGTTTGAACACAATGGTACTTATCTCTATCTACACTTACGGTTGAGCCATCTTGTTGCTGTAACCGCAAACTATCTTTTGGCCTCACTGCTGCAATAGCGCAACCCTCTTTTTGTGCATGTTGATATCCATCTTCAATAATGCTTAGGTTTACACAAGGCCTTACACCATCATGTATAGCAACCAATCCCTCCCTAATTTTTATGGACAATAGTCCGTTTTTTACGGAGTCGAATCTGGTATTTCCCCCCTCCACTACCTCATGGCCAATACTAAACCTGTATTGATCACATAACTCTTTCCAGTATTTGATTTGTGAAGGAGGAAGTACAACGATAATTGCTTCGCAGCCGCATTGACTAAATTTGGTAATGGTATGCATTAAAACCGGTAAACCATTCAGCAAAAGAAACTGTTTGGGTATTTCGGTTGCCATACGACTTCCTGAACCACCGGCCACAATAACAGCATACCTGTATTTACTATTCATTTGCCAAAAATAGAGAAATAATCGGGTTTCATTTTTACTCCATAAAAAAGAGGCTGTTCCTAAATGTGAAACAGCCTCTTTTAACTACCAATTTGTTGACTAATTCTTCAATACCTTATTGGTGTACTCCACCCCATTTATGGTTGATTTAATGATGTAAATACCCGCTGGCAATAATTCTATTTCAGCCAAACTTACTTTGTTGCTGCCATTGGCTTTAACGTTGAGTTGAGCCACTAACTTGCCATAAACATCTAATACAGCCACTGAAGAAATTTCCCTGATCTCCTCTGTTAATTCTAAACTAATTGTTGTATTAAACGGATTTGGATAAACTAATAACGAGGCGGTTGTCTCATTAAACCTAACCACCCTTACCTCACTGTAAACATAAGCACCATTTCTGTCCATCATTTTTAAGCGATAAAATACCTGGCCATTTTTAGTTTTTTCAGCTACCCCAAAATCAGTAAAACGGTATAGTGCGCCATTGCCTGAGTTGCCAATAGCTGCTACCTTGTCTATGGCAACAAATAATCCACCGTCAAAGCTTCGCTCAACCTCAAAATACCTGAAATTTCGCTCCGAGGCAGTAACCCAGTTTAGTTCCGCATTGATGCCATTACGTTTCGCATGAAATGAGGTGAGGTTAACAGGCAAAGCAGACAAATCGGTTGTTCCTGTGAATAAGTTTGAAACACTTGAGAAGTTTACTCCAAAAGTATTTGCATTTGTATCCAATATGGTAGTGCTAAAAGGATAAGGAATCCAAAACGCACTTGCCCCTGTATCTTTATTCGCTAACCTGATATCCGTTTCTGAAGGCACCGTTCCAAGATGGTACGGATTATATTTTAACCTTATGTTATAATAATATGATGATCCACCTGTTAAGTTAAGTTTCCATAACGCATCTAATGAGTGACCTGTTGTACCAGTGCTGTAGTTCTGGCTATGGCTAATTAAAGAACCCGGATAGTATTTTACACTCATTGCTGTTGGCATAGTGCCTGAGTTACCCCAAGTTATCCAGCCAACGGTATCACCATTCACCATCATGGTTTGGGTTGAATCTAATGCCAAGCTTCCTACAATAACAGCATTTGTTGGTTCAACATTCGGAGAAACCTCATGAGCTCCAATATCAGGTGTTCCGGTGGCAGGTGTTTGGCTTCTGCTTAGTCCGGCAATGTCAAATGGCACTTGGAACAATGGCTGAGCACCACCGTTCACATTCCATATGCTACTGGCCGACTCGTTTGGCTTAAGGTTTGTTGATGAGGTAAATACCAAATCAGCCAATTTTGAGTAACCATCACTTCCAGGATAATAAACGTTTCTATAAGCACTGGTAAAATTACTGCTGCCATAATTATTGCCTCTGGCAAAAACAACATTTGATGTATTGCCAAAATACAAGTTATGGTTTATCCCAAATGCATCAATAATTGCAGAATCAGCATTGATATCATTTGAACGAAATGCATACCCCCCTTGTGCATGTAAAATATTATTCTTGATGGCAATGGTGTTTGACCTTGGATAATTGGTAATACCTGTTAAGAAAGGTGCATGCCCACCTATATACAATGCCCATGAAGAAGCACTTGACGAATTTACCTTAACGGTATTGCCAAAAACATCCACTTGAGACGAAGTGGTTATACTAATACCATATTGGGTGTTAGAGGCATTCATTAGGTTAATAACGTTGTTGCTGATGGAAGCTATGCCTGGCAATGCATAATACGCTTGCTGGGTCATAGCTATGCCATATGTTCCCGAAGGATTTGTAATCACATTGTTGCTGATAGAACTGTTTCCTCCGCTGCCAACAGAGTATAATCCATAAGCCAAAGTACTTGTGTTACTCAGGTTAATGGTATTATTTCTGTACCGTATAGCTGAACGATTGGTTAACCAAGAGGCTGAATAATATTGGTTATTAAACACGTTAGAGTCAATAACAATATTTGGCGAAAACTGGTTAACAATATTTGGCCCGTTAGCCCATATGCCATGAGAACCATTATTAAATTGGTTACCCACAAAGGTTAAATTCGGAGTAGTGTTTCCTGTATTGGCAAAAATAAGCGAATTGGCATCAGCCGTAGTAGTGGTTGGTTCACCATTAATAATGCAACCGCGAATCTCAATATCAGAAGAAATAATATTGGTAAGTCCGTCAGTGTTTATGCTTACTACCCTGCCATTGGTTGCATTGGTATTTTGCAGCGTTAAATTCACAAATCGTACAAACCTTGTACCCAATAAACGAATAGTAAAATTGGCTGTTCCTAAAGTAGGTGATGCAGTAATAATGGCGCTTGAGGCAATGTTATTTGCCGCTTTAAACGTAATCGTACTGGTATCACTGGCACCTGTTATTGTAGGAACGGTAAATTGCCCGTTGTAAGTACCAGGGGCTAAATTAAACACAACGTGTCCATAAACACCTCCACATATCAACTTATCAATAGCGGCCTGTATGCTGGTAAAATTACTTGCACCAGAACCTGCCGGATCAATGGTAAAGTTTCCGCTAATTCCGGTACATAATGTATTGGATGCTGTATCATTTGAGTTCACAATATCAGCAACCCCATTTGGCATAGATGTCCAAACTTTAATGGTTTCAATACCTCCGGTAAAGTTATACTGTTGGCTTGTTGAGCCAGGTCCGCTTGTTGCATTAAATGTAACGGTATCGTATCCTAAAGTTGGGATATTACCAACATATGATAAGGTGTGTGTAGTTAAACCTATTTGATAAGTTACATCAACACCTGTTAATGGCAATAATCCAAAATTGCGAATAACCACCCTAATATCATTATTACCTGCTGTTAAAGGTTTAGCAGGTGAAAGAATGGATGTAACACCTGCATCGTTAGGCGTTTTGGTGAACTCAAATGCACCTATATCAGGTGTAGCAATATTTCGCAAGTTACCCTCAATATCTGAAACTACTGTTGCTACTGGATTTGCGGCACCATCCAACAGCGGATCAATAGACCGCATATTTGCATCAAATACTGGCAATAAAAATAAACTAGCCGTATTGTTACCGGGTATTAAACCAAGCATTTGCGCGCCTGTTGAAAAATTCACCAACGTGGTGGTAATAAATCCACCCACACGGAAAGGATATAGATTACTTGAATGATAAACATTATTATTAATATTATACTGGGCAGCTTGGGTGTTCAGTTGATTGGCGAAGTAAATACTTAAAGCACCTC
>RDYC01000186.1 GCA_004293295.1 Bacteroidota bacterium | reverse complement strand
GTACGAGAATTTTTGAACTGGGCTAATGGAGTATTGATTAATGGTTTCTTTCCATCCATTCATTTGAGGCGTGGTCCAATCGCCATAAATTCTTCTAATGGTTGCTTTGCCATATTTAGATACTTCTTCCAAAATGGCCTTAATCAATTTAGGCTGGGCATTGTCTCCATCAATTAATACAGCAATGTTAAATTTTGTGTTATCCATAACTAATCAGCAATTGTGTTGGTATTTATGCAAGTATACCTCTTTTGTGCCGCGCAAATAAATAATCCTATTGTAGGACTATTTCTCCAACGGCATTTTAACCGTGTTTTTTTGCCAGCTCACCAAAAACACCCCGCAGAATATGATTAAAATAAATACCAACTTCTCGATGGTTAATAAATCTTTACCTGATATGATGGCAATGAGTGCCGCCAATACCGGCTGTAAATAGATGTAACTTCCCACCAACGATGAACTGGCCTTGCGCAATGCATAAGCATTTAATACGTAAGTGAGAAAGGTAGAACCAACTGTAATAAAAGCAACTCCGAGCCAAACTTGTGGGGTGAAGGTTGAGAATTGAATCTCCATAAACTCCCCCGCACCAAATGGCAAAACCACAAACCATCCAAAAACAAAGCTCCACATGGTAACCGTTAATGGATGATATTTTTGCATGAGCGATTTGGCATAAACCAGGTAAAAGGCGTAAATAATGGCATTGCCGGTTACCATCACATCACCCCAAACGGTTTGCGCACTAAAATTAAAATTACGACCACCCATTAATAATACTGCACCCACAGCAGCGATGCCAATACCGATAATTTTTTGTGCGGTAATACGCTCTTTTAAATAGAGTGCAGCAAACACCACCACAAAAATTGGGGTGTTCATCATTAATACCGCACCATTAATGGGAGTGGTTATGGACAACCCTTTAAAAAATAACAACATGTTAAAAGCAACCCCAAACAAGGCACTGATGCAAAGCGTGCGTATGTCTTTCCAATCAGTAATTCTTTTTTTAATAAACAGGCTATGGAAAATAAAAATAAGTACAGCCGCCACCGAAACACGCATTAAAATAAATGCAAACGGTTTAACGTATAAAGGCATCACTTGCTTGGCAATGGTAAATGTTGCACCATAGATAAGTGAAACAATAAACAAAGCCAGGTGTACTTTAAACGATGCCTTCATTATTCATTTATTAAATCGGCAAATTGTTCTTTTTGTTGCTGCACCACATTAAACGCCCTGGACTCTTTTATAAACCGTATGGTTAACATAATGGCTGAAAAGGTTAATCCCAAACTTAGCCCAAACCAAATACCATATAATCCCCAATTTGCATATTTGGCCAATAGCCAACCAATAGGAATACCAATTACCCAATAAGCCACAATGGTTATTGCCGTGGGCATTTTTGTATCAGCCAGACCCCTGAGTACCCCTAAGCTTACACATTGTATACCATCACTCAGTTGAAACAATGCTGCAATAAGCAATAGGTTAGCAGCCATTCCGGCCACATAGGTATCATCTATATACAATCCCACAAAAAATTGGTTAAATACAGCAAACACCAATGCCGTAACTCCCATAAAAACTACACTAAGTATAAGTGCAGCCCTGCCTGATTTCATTAAATCTTCTTTATTTTTTCTACCCCATGCATCGCCAACGGCTATGCTGCCTCCCGCTGCAATGCCGGTGGCTATCATATAAGTAACAGAGGCTAGATTAATAGCAATTTGATGAGCCGCCAGTTGTTCTTTACTAAACCAGCCAATCATAATGGCTGCGGTAGCAAAAGCCCCTACTTCAAAAAAATACTGCATTCCTGAAGGTACGCCAACTACAAATACTTCCTTAAATAATTTCACCCCTACTGATTTATCTTTAACACGTAACCATTGTTTATACATAGGATGCCACAACACATAACCTATCATGGCTATAGCCATTACCAAACGGGTAACGGAAGTGGCGTATCCTGCCCCATCAAGCAATAATTTGGGGAATCCAAACTTCCCATAAATTAACACATAATTCCAAAACACATTAAACAATAATCCTGCAATGGTTATAATGGCTGATGGCTTGGTAATGGATAACCCATCGCTAAACTGTTTAGCGGCCATAAACAACAGCATAAAAACAGTTCCGGCATTTAGGATGTGTAAGTAAGATTTGGTGAGTTTGGTTACATCTTCACTTTGTCCGAACCACTCTAAATTAATGGTGAGCACAAATAAAATTATTCCGATAAATGCGCTTAATGCAATGGAGGCCCATATGCCTTGCCGAAAAAATAAGGCTACCTCGTTTACATGACCTGAACCCTTAGCTTTTGCCACCAAAGGCGAAATAGCAGTTAATGTACCTATGCCTAAAATGGTGATTAAAAAATAGACTGAGTTGGCCAATCCTGCAGCAGCCAAGTTGGTGGCATCTACCCGACCAATCATTACAATATCAGCAACTCCCATTAATACAATGCCTATTTGCCCAATAATAATTGGATAACTAAGCTGCAATACTTTACTGAAATGATTTTTATACGTACGATAAATATTAAACACGCTTTAAAATTAAGAGGCGCGAATATAAGCGCATTTGCTGAATTCCATAAGCCGAAAACGTTATTTCACCGCAATTCAGTTATCTGACACGAGTTGTTATGGATGTTGCATCCCAAAACCAATCTTCCGCACTAACCAAAGCCTTAAAAATTGTTTTATGCAATAAAAAGGTTATTTTTTGCAAGTTATTATGACACACCTACCATGAAAATAGACTTTTCTATTCCAAATTTTCAGGTTAAAGAGAATTTAAAATACGACTTACCTTCAGGCATTGCGGTTTTTTTTGTTGCCGTTCCACTTTGTTTAGGCATTGCCCACGCCAGTGGAGCCCCGTTGATGGGAGGTTTAATTAGTGGTGTTATTGGGGGTGTTATTGTTGGATTATTTAGTGGCTCAGAGTTAAGTGTAACAGGCCCGGCAGCCGGCTTAACAGCCATAGTGCTTAGTGGAATCCAAACGTTAGGTAGCTACGAAGCGTTTTTGCTTGCTACAGTTTTAGCTGGAGTATTTCAAATTGCTTTTGGGTTATTTAGAACAGGCGAATTGGCCAGCTATATTCCCAACTCCGTAATCAAAGGCATGTTAAGTGCTATAGGACTCATCTTAATTATTAAACAGTTTCCTCACCTTATTGGTTACGATATTGAAGAGATGGGGGTAGAAGAGTTTGCCATAAACAAATTTGATATTAACGAGCAATACACTGGTGATAAGGATGCCGAAGCAAATACTTTTACCGTGTTTTGGCATGCTGTAAATCATATTAATAAAGGCGTTCTAATCACCGGATTGGTTTCCTTATTGGTGTTGGTTTTGTGGGATAAAAAATTTCAACAAAAATTTAAAATTATTCCGGGTGCCATGTTGGTTGTTATTGTTGGTGTGTTGGTAAGTTATTTCATAAACAACTATGTTTTTGTTGGGCAGCTAGCAACTGATCATTACGTAAATGTTCCAAAAATAAACAGCATTACAGGTTTTATAAATAGCACCAGTTTTCCCAAATGGAGTATGCTATTTAATTTAGACGTGTTGAGAATTGGCCTTACAATAGCGATTGTTGCATCCATTGAAACCCTACTTTCAACCGAGGCTATTGATAAACTAGACCCACTTAAACGCAAAACCAACAACAATCAAGAGTTGCTGGCCCAGGGCTCAGGTAATATTTTAGCTGGATTATTAGGTGGTATTCCCATTACAGCAGTAATCGTTAGGGGCTCAGTTAATGTATCGGCAGGAGGTAAAACAAGAATAGCAAGTGTTACACATGGTTTGCTGATTATAGTAGCGGTGATGTTTTTAGCCAGTATTATTAATCTCATACCCTTAGCCAGTTTAGCTGCAATACTTATCTATACCGGATTTAAATTATTTTCTCCCGCCATATTTGTAGAAGAATTTAAAAAAGGCTATAACCAGTTTCTACCTTTTGCTTTAACTGTAACGGCAATAGTGCTTAGTGACTTACTTATTGGGGTTGCCTTAGGTATTCTCCTCTCAATAGTTATCGTGGTGTTTGAAGATTACAAAGTAACCACGTTACGGATAATTGATTATGGAACAAGGAAACGACTGGTTTTGGGTGAGAATATTACCTTTTTACATAAAAAAAGAATAGCCACTCTGTTGGACAAAATACCTGAGAATAGCGTTATAGAGATAGATGGCAGCAGAACTCAATATATTGACAAGGATGTGCAAGAGGTAATTATCAATTTTAAACAACATGCTCATCTCAAAAACATTGAAGTTATATTTGGTAAAATAAATTTTATGGACGGCTTAGAAAAAGAAGAACTTAAAGAGAACATGCGCAAATCGTATGAGCGACTGTTTGTTAATAACCAAAAATGGGTTGACGATAAAACCATGAATGACCCTGAATACTTTAGCCGTTTATCGGCAGGGCAAACTCCGCAGTATCTTTTTATAGGCTGTAGCGACAGTCGGGTTCCTGCAAACGAAATTACAGGAACTGACCCCGGTGAAATGTTTGTACATCGAAATATTGCCAATATGGTGGTGAACACAGATGTGAATATGCTTAGTGTGGTGCAATATGGTGTTGAAGTACTTAATGTAAAACACATTATTGTTTGCGGACACTATGGATGCGGTGGTATTAAAGCCGCTGTTGAACACAAATCAAATGGCTTAATAGATAAATGGCTTAGAAACATTAAGGATGTTTACCGTTTACATAAAGATGAATTAGATGCCATAACTGATAGTGATTTACGTCACCGAAGATTGGTTGAGGTTAATGTGAAAGAGCAGGTAATTAACCTCATGAAAACCTCCTTCATTCAAAAAAATATTAACACCTATGGATTTCCACAAGTACATGGTTGGGTTTACGATATATCCAATGGTAAATTAATTGACTTAGATGTGGACATTAACAAAGAGCTTCCCGACTATAAAGATATTTATGAAATAGACAATGAGTAATTTATCTCTTTAAATTATTTATCTGGAAAACGAGTACCTTGATTTGGTAACTTTAACACCAACGGTAAACCACTATCAAATCATGAATATGCTACAAGAAAAAAATAACATAGATGCAGTATATTGCATGATGATGCGTTATTCATTTAATAGTTGTTTGTTGGGCATTTTGCTACTCACCAACTTAAACTTAACAGCACAGCAACCTCGCTTAAACGACCATAATAATATTGGTTGGTACACGACTTTTGGCACGATAAAATTTGCCCCAAAATGGAGTGCGCATATAGAATACCAATGGCGTAGAAATGAGTTTGGCAAAACCTGGCAACAAAGTTTGTTACGCACGGGAATTAACTATCACTTAAATGGTAATGCGGTGGCTCGAGTTGGATATGGCTGGATTGAAACTTACCCTTATGGAGACCATCCTATTAATGCTTTTGGGAAACAGTTTACAGAACACCGCATTTACCAAGTAATAACCACCAACCAAAAAATTGGCCGCTTTGATTTAAGCAACCGCTACATGTTGGAACAGCGTTGGCTTGCCACCTACAATGCTGCCTCATCAACTGAACCAGACAAGTGGGCATACATGAACCGATTACGATACATGGGACGTGTACAAACTGCCTTAAAGGGAAAAACGATTGGCGATAAAACACCTTATGTGGCATTGTACGATGAGGTATTTATTGGGTTTGGTGAAAAGGTGGGCCAAAATGTGTTCGACCAAAACCGGCTGGGTATTTTATTGGGCTGGAAGTTTAATAACACTTTCAGAATAGAGGGTGGCTATTTTAATCAGATTGTGCAATTGGGCAGAAGGGTAAACAACCAAAATGTGTTTCAATACAACCAAGGGTTTATTATAAACACCATTTGGAATATTGATATGACCAAAACTGCGAAAGTAAACTAAACTGTTACGTTCCTTCTCTCCCCTATCTGTTGCCTCCACATGGCATAATATAAGCCCTTCTCAGCCAGCAAATCTTCATGCCTTCCTGTTTCAATAATCACCCCTTTTTCCAGTACATAAATTCTATCTGCATGCATAATGGTGGATAAACGGTGTGCAACCAACACGGTAATGTTTTCTTTCTTATTGGATATGGATTTGATGGTATTGGAAATGGCCTCTTCTGTTAATGAATCTAACGCAGAAGTGGCTTCATCAAACACCATTAACCTTGGGTTGCGAATAAGGGCGCGCGCTATAGACAAGCGTTGCTTCTCTCCACCACTTAATTTCATTCCTCCTTCACCAATAACCGTATCAATCCCATTTTCACTTCTTGCAATTAAACTGTCGCAGGATGCCTGAGACAAGGCATTGTTGATTTCAGCATCCGTAGCTTTAGGCTTTACAAATAATAAGTTCTCCTTAATGGTTCCTGAAAACAGTTGGGTATCCTGGGTAACAAAACCCAGTTGCTGTTGCAATTCGTCCTTATCAATAGATGCTGAATCAATATTATTGTATAAAATATTTCCTGCTTTGGGCAAGTATAACCCAACCAGCAATTTCACCAAGGTGCTTTTCCCACTTCCACTAGGTCCAACAAAAGCAATGGTTTCGCCTTTATTCACCTCAAAATTAATCTCACTCACTGCATCGTAATTGGCTGATTTATGTCGAAACACCACTTCCTTGAAGTTTAACCTTTCAATGGCATTTAACCGAATAGGATTTTGTGGTTTTACTTCCAAAGGAATATTCATCATCTGCTCAAAGTTGTTTAATGATGCTTCCGCTTCGCGATAACTGATAATAACATTACCCAACTCTTGTAAAGGGCCAAAAATAAAAAATGAATAAAATTGTAAGGTGATAATTTGCCCCACACTCAACTGCCCATTAAAAATTAAATACATGAGAATAAACAAAATACTTTGCCTTAATAAGTTTACCAAAGTACCCTGCACAAAAGAAATGCTCCTAATACTTCGCACTTTTTTGAGCTCAAGTTGCAATATTTTTTTGGTGGCAATGTTTAGCCGATGCGTTTCTTGATTGGTTAATCCGAGGCTTTTCACCAACTCGATATTGCGCAAACTTTCTGTGGTACTCCCTGCCAAAACCCTGGTTTCTCCAACAATCTTGGTTTGAACGATTTTTACCCTTTTTGACAAATAATTGGTAATAACACCCAATACAATTGCCGCAATAATATAAACAGCAATTAATATGCCATGCACATTAATGGCATATACCATTACAAACACAATACCCACTAAAGACGCAAACAGGATATTGATAAAATTAGAAATAAACCTTTCTGTATCGGTTCTTACCTTCTGCAACACGTTTAAGGTTTCGCCACTGCGTTGGTCTTCAAACTCATTAAATGGCACTTGTAGGGTATGTCTTAATCCATCCGTATAAATATCGGCACCAAGCTTCTGTATAATCAGGTTAATAAAATAATCCTGAAAAGCTTTGGCAATGCGGCTTACCATAGCCACGCCAATGGCTGCACCTATAAGCAAACCTACCCCGGTGATAAACTCCTTTTGTGTATAATCGCTAGGGCGTTGGGCATATTTATCTATTATTCTGCCATAAATCATGGGATCCATTAAAGAAAAAACCTGGTTAATGGCAGCCAATACCATTGACAAAAAAACCAGCTTTTTATATCGCTTTAGGTACGCGAGTAATATTTTCATTTATTAATAAATAAGGGTGCAATGTTAGCATTTATTTAGGTAATACCTGATTGAAATGGGTTAAAACACCCATAAAAATAGGTGAAACTATAAAGTGCCATCTAAACCAGATTGGATAAATGGCGCAGCGAGTTTTGGCGGTGCAACGGTGCAGTAAGCTGCCGTTAATACTTCAGTTAGTATTTTTTTATTAACATGCTTTAAGTTAACCAAGGTCCAACCTTGTTTTCCCCACTTGTTCGGAACAGGATAAATTAAGTCCTTATCCATTAAACAAAACAACGATTGTTCTTCTGGGGTAAGTTTCACGCAGCAGCGACTTTCTTTTTCGTTATGGGTTACAAATATTTTCTTTTTAACCTTATAAGCCTTATGCTCAAAGTGTGGTGCCTCTTCTGTTTCAGGAAACGCCAATGCATATTTTTTAAATGACGTATTAGAAATCATGCTGTAATAAGGTTAAACGCTCATTGCCTTTAATCAAGGTATAAACTGCCATATCCATGAATTTACCGTTAAAATAAATCCTATCCTTATAATGGGCTTCTTTTACAAAACCTATTTGCTCCATTAAATAAATAGCACCTCGATTATCGGGAGAAACCTTAGCTTCAATGCTATGCAAATTCATCTCTGCTAAACCAAATTTAATAATGGCCATTACGGCTTCAATGGCAATATGCTTACCCCAATATTCGGTAGCCATTTCACCCCCAATTTCTGCACGTAAATTGTATGCATCAATCATGTTAAAACCACAGGTTCCAATAATCTCATTGCTATCTCTTAAAATGCCAGCCCAGCCAATAGCCTGTTTATTATTGTAAGCGGCAATGGTTCGCTCGGCCAAGTTTAAAGCGTCTTCTTCCTTTTGCATTTGTGGCCTGGCTATAAATTGATTTACCCTGCCATTTGAACGCATATCGTAAATGCGTTTTGCATCTTCTGGTCTGATTTCCCGTAAGGTTAGCCTATGGGTTTTTAGCACTGGAAATGCATTAAATACGTCATGGTTAAAAGTTTGCATGTAAACTATTGCTTAGGAATAAAAGGTCGGGTAATAATACGAATAGCACGTTGGTAACTGATGTAATTCCAAACCCAATTTAACAGCACCACAATCCTGTTTCTAAAGCCCACCAACAACATTAAATGCAGAAACATCCAACCAAGCCAAGCAATGTATCCTTGCATCTTTACGCCAAATATTTCAAATACCGCTTTGTGTCTTCCAACAGTTGCCATGCTGCCCAAGTTTAGGTAAGTGAAGGGTTTCATGGGTTGATTATTAATTAGCTTCAAGAGGTTTTTACCAAGCAATACACCTTGTTGTTGGGCAACGGTCGCCACCATCGGATGCCCATTAGGATAAGCCTTGTCAGTGGTCATGTAGGCAATATCTCCGATAGCAAATACGTTATTTATTCCTTCAATTTGGTTGTACTCGTTTACTTGATAACGATTACCTTTGGTTACAGAAGTATCGGGAATTCCTGCAATGGTTTTACCTTTAACACCGGCACTCCAAATAATGGTATCTGTTTTAATAACCTGACCATTGCTTAATGAAAGGTCTCCTGTTTCAGGATTGTATTGTTGAACCGCTGTATTAACCTGAACATGTACCCCCAATTTTTCTAAAAACTGTTTGGCTTTAGCTGATGATATTTCGCTCATGGCTGCCAATACGCGAGGGGCTGCCTCAATTAAGTGTACTTGCATTTTTTGGGCATCTATCTCTTTGTAATCGGCAGGCAGTACATTCTTTTTCATCTCGGCCAGTGCCCCTGCTGTTTCAACCCCTGTTGGACCACCTCCAACCACTACAAAGTTCAAGGCCCTTTCTATTTGGCTGCCTTGGCTCTCGTTTAAGGCCTTTTCAAACTCCTGTAATATATCACTGCGTAAGTCTAATGCATCAGGTATTGACTTCAATTGCATGCTGTATTTTTCCAAAGCAGCATTGCCAAAAAAGTTGGTTTGAGCTCCCGTAGCTATACATAGATAGTCGTAGGCAAAATTCCCAATGTTTGTTTCAACCGTTTGTGTTTCTGTTTCAATACGCAACACCTCTGCCATCCTAAATGCAATATTGGGCATGGGTGCTATAATTTTACGCAACGGATAAGCAATGGCATCAGGCCCTAAACCTCCTGAAGCAACTTGATACATGAGTGGTTGAAAATTGAAAAAGTTGTTTTTGTCTAAGACGGTTACTTTGATAAACTTGTTCCGAAGTTGCTTTATTAGTTCAAGTCCGGCAAACCCACCACCAATAATGATAAGGTGAGGAGCTTTCATGCTGTGATAATCAGCTTTCATAAGGTTGCAATGTTAGATTTGCGTTGCAAAGTTTGGTGATTTTTTTTCGTCAATGCAAGAAATAAATCATGATTTATACCCAATACTTCAAATATTGTTTGCCCAGTTCTACATAAACGGCTGCGTTGCGTTTCACTTTTTCAATTTGTTCTGCTGAAAGTTGCTTAACCACTTTTCCTGGAGCACCCATTACAATGCTATAATCTGGAATTTGCATCCCTTCAGTAACCAACGCATGCGCCCCAATAATGCAATAATCACCCACTTTTGCGCCATTTAATACGGTAGCCTGCATCCCAACCAATACGTGGTTACCCAAAGTTGCTCCATGTACTATTGCTCCATGGCCTATAATACAATCATGGCCTATGTTAGTTGGAAAACCCGGATCAACATGCACTACCGCATTTTCCTGGATATTGGTGCGGTTGCTCACAACAATGGTATCACCATCTCCTCGCAGTACTGCGCCAAACCAAACAGAACATTCATCGCCCAAAGTTACTTGTCCAAAAACCCTCGCAGTATCAGCTATCCAAACCTCATTGCCCTTTGTAATTGGTGTTTGCAGAATCTTTTGTAAATCTTTCATACCATGCAAAATAGTTATTGTTAACGATAGACACAAAGAAGCGTTTGGTAAATAAAGGATATTGTGCAGATTTGCGGTAGCATTCAATCATGAAAACAATCCTGATTAAACATATTAAAACCCTGTATGGCATTATTGATGATGCGACTGTGGTGAAAAAAAGCGGCACAGAAATGGCTGAACTCACACACATTAATGATGCTTTTTTGCTACTAAAAAATGGCCGTATCGCTGATTTTGGGCATTCATCAACCATTGAACACTTGGCACCAACTGCTGACGAAATTATTGATGCAACCGGTAAAATGGTATTGCCCTCTTTTATTGACTCGCATACGCATATTGTTTTTGCCAAGAGCCGCGAAGAAGAATTTGTGATGCGCATTAAGGGTAAAAGTTACGAGGAAATTGCAGCAGCGGGAGGAGGCATTTTAAACTCTGCTCGAAAATTGCAATCAATGAGCGAAGATGAGTTGTTTGAGGCTGCTAAAGAACGTCTTTTTGAGGTTATTGCTAGCGGTACGGGTGCTATTGAAATAAAAAGCGGATATGGGTTAACGGTGCAAGATGAGCTTAAAATGTTACGGGTAATTAAACGCCTTAAAGCCATATCACCCATTACCATTAAAGCCACCTTTTTGGGTGCACACGCCATACCTACCGAATACAAAAGTAACCGCAATGGCTACATTCGTTTAATTATTGATGAAATGCTGCCACAAGTTGCAGCAGACCAATTGGCCGATTATTGTGATGTGTTTTGTGACCAAGGATTTTTTACCGTAGAAGAAACTTCTGAAATACTTACTGCCGCATTGGGCTATGGGCTAAAGGCCAAAATACACGGCAATGAACTGGGCTATACCGGAGGGGTTCAGGTGGCTGTTAAACACAACGCACTTAGTGTTGACCATTTAGAGTATACTGGTGAAGAAGAAATTAACTGTTTACTAAAGAGTAATACCATGCCTGTTGGGTTACCTAATTGCTCTTTCTTTTTAGGCATACCTTATTCACCTGCAAGAAAGATGATTGATGCCGGATTGCCTTTTTGCCTAGCGAGTGATTATAATCCTGGCTCTTCGCCAAACGGCAGGATGAGCTTTGTAGTGGCTTTAGCTTGCACACAAATGAAATTAACCCCGGAGGAAGCGATAAATGCAGCTACCATTAATGGCGCTTATGCATTAGAATTGAGCGAAACCCATGGCAGCATCACCAAAGGAAAACTAGCCAATATCATCATTACCAAACCAATTTCTTCGTTGGCTTTTATCCCATACCATTTTGGGGAAGATGTAATTGAACGGGTTATTGTAAATAAATAACGCTATTCAACCCAATCAACAACAAAAACATTGGTATCACGGGTATCGCCATTGTTGCGGTTTGATGAGAATACCAACTTTTTTCCATCAGGTGAAAACATGGGGAAAGCATTAAACTTACTTTCATAAGTAATTTGTTCAAGACCTGAACCATCTTCATTAATCATGAACAACTGAAAATCATATCCTTTTTCACTATGATGATTTGACGAGAAAATAATTTTTTTACCACTTGGGTGATAAAATGGTGCCCAATTGGCTTTACCTAGCTTTGTTACTTGTTTGAGGTTACTGCCATCAACGTTCATGGTGTAAATTTCCATTGCGGTTGGGGCAACTAAACCTTTTGCTAAAAGCGCCTTATACTCAATTGTATCTGCCCCCTGCGGCCTACTTGCCCTAAACACAATTTTACTGCCATCAGGTGAAAAAAATGCACCACCATCATAACCCAATGTATTGGTAAGGCGTTTCAAATTTTTACCGTTCATGTCCATGATGTATAAATCCAAGTCTCCATCGCGCATGCTAGTAAAAAGTATCTTATCTCCTTTAGGTGAAACAACTGCTTCTGCATCATATCCGGGCGACTCTGTGAGTTGTTTTATTGACTTGCCTTTTTCATCTCCAATAAATATATCGTACGAAGGGTGAATGGCCCATAAATATTTACCCCCTTTTTCAGGTTCAGGCGGGCAATTATCTCCACCTTTCATGGTTGAAGCAAACAGCACCCGTTTATTATCAGGCAAATAAAAACTACAAGTGGTTCTTCCTTTGCCATTGCTTACCATAAGCGGTTGGTATATTTTATTGTCAGCGGCCTCTTCAATATCCATCCAAAAAATTTGGTCGCATTGCAGGCCCCAAACCGGATTATTGCTTTGAAAACATAACTTTTTGCTATCAAAACTGAAATAAGCCTCTGCGTTATCTCCACCAAAAGTTAATTGCCTAAGGTTAGCAAAGTGAACCTCTTTGTCTGAGGCAATTGCCTGTTCTGTTTTTTCTCCACCTTCTTCCGGATGTGCAGGCAAACCAACAATAGTAGCCTCCTGCGCTAAGCCAGTAAAAAAAGAGGCACATAAAAATCCTAGAGCAAAAATTTTCATGAGTGCAAATAACAAATAAATCAGAAACTCTTATCCCCAAAATTCCCTCTTTTTTATACATCAAACCTTTAAATATGATTTCAAGTCCTTTACATATTTTTCAAATGCTTCCCTGCCTTGTGCGGTTATTTTGCATACTGTTAAGGGATAGTTATCTTTAAATGATTTATTCACCTCTACATACCCCGCCTTTTTTAGTTTTTCAATTTGTACACTCAGGTTTCCTGCCGTTGCTCCAGTCTTTTCCCTGATGTATGTAAACTCTGCTTCCACCAAACTCATAAGCAGACTCATTACGGCAAGCCGCAGCTGAGAATGGAGAAGTGGATCTAAATCTTTATACACGTTTGCGAAATTTCTTATTTAATAGATGCCCGGGAATAATAAAACCACATAATACAGCTAACGCAAGGAGCAACAGTTGCCAATCGTAGGCTACAAAATAACCAATTATTGCCAAAGCCCAATTAACGCATGCTCCATATATTAACGGATTATATCTTAATAATCCTCCGAAAATAAAAATAGCAAACGCATAAACCACCATTAATGTTGGATAAAACGCCCGCCAATTATTATTGGTCATTGGCATCACGAAACAAATAATAAAAAGGCTAATAGAAAAGGCTATGGTTAAAAATTTAATAGCCTCATCAACATATGTTTTTGCCCGCTGTTCTTTAGACTGTTTTCTTCCTGCTATAATAGATACCAAACCTCCTAAAGGCATCAAAATACCCCAAACAATGGCGTGGTTGTTATTGTGCAGCACCATAAGTAACACATAATCCGTGATAGCTGCGATAAATACCAACCAACCCCACAGTATGTAATAAAATCCATTGTCTTTTACCTCTTGTTTGGTGCTATTAATCATTTCTTCGATTAATAACAATGCTTCTTTTTCGTTCATATTAATTGTGGTATTGGTTATTGAACAATTATTTTTTTGCGCAATATTTTTTCGCCTTGACTCGCTTCAACAATATATATCCCTGGCTTCCACCCTACAGTTGAAAGTTGGGTATTGACTTCTTGATTGTTAAGGCTAAACACACATTTCCCGGTAACATCGTATATAACCATGCCGGAGGTTGTATGGTTTGAAACTATATTGATGACTCCTGCTGATGGATTGGGATAAATGATTAATGATTCCTCTAATATGATGGTGTTTTGATTCAAGCCAACGGGAAAGTTCATTTTAAATTCATCAATAAAAAACTGACTACCGATTTTTGGATCAAACCCATCATAACTTGTGCTGAAAAACACCACAATACTATCAGGTTGTGCATTGCTAATATAAGTTAAGTCAACCTGCTTTTTTGTATATGTTTTCACTGAATCGCCCACACTAAATTCACCTAGTCCAATGGTATCTCTTTTTTGAGTGGTTGTATTCCATTTGGTGAGCATCACGTACCCAATAGCACTATCACCAGGGGCCGGATAATATTTGTAATAAAACTCAAAAGCCGAGGGACGATTAGTGTATGGTATACCTAGATTAGATAAGTCAGGTTCTCCTTCGTCATTTATTAGGCTACCTGAACATAAAAGCCCGGGTATGTTCTGAAAAAAATTCTCTTGAGAAATGAGCAGGGCTGCTTGTGTTCCAGCATATGCATCAAAAGTGGCAGTAGTTGACTCTTCGAAACCACCTCCTGAAGTGCTCAATACATTCAAGCTAAACCAATGTTCTGCTTCATTGTAGCCCTTTGCATTAGTCCAAGTTTCGAAGCCTCCATTATTAAATAGCGTTTGTGCCTGTGCTGTATTACACAGGATGAATAACAAACTCGAGTAAATAAATATTTTTTTCATAAGTATTTATATTTGTAACACAAACATAAACTAGTTTACAATATAAACCAAATAAATATTTTATAAGCCACGTTTTCAGTGGCTTAATTCTAGTGTATAGTAGCTAAAAGTTCGTGTTGCTGGTCTTGGGTCTTGTTCTTTGCATACCATGCATGCAGGTTTGTTTTCATTTGATCATATGTTCCATTTGGATGACGCTTAAACTCGTTAACTATTTCCTGAGCAGCCAACGGTCTTGGCCCCCATTTCCATTTCTCCTTACCCGCTTCAATACCAATTACAATAGGAATAGCCCTACCGCCATTGGTCAAATATTGATCTATTAAGGCTGTGTTTTCATCTCTAAGTACAAACCGAATTTTAATTAACGGGTTTAAATCAGCCATTACTGCAAAGAGTGGCAAATTTTGTGCGGCATCCCCACACCAAGCTTCAGTGATACATAACCACGTTTGTGGAGTACTTATTCCCTTAACACGTTCCTGTAAATCTTCGTTTATTACGATAGTTTTGTTCAAACGCTCCATTCGCTGCAGGTTCAACTTTGTATATTCTACAAAATCAATATCCTGATTAGGGCCGGTTGTTTTACCTTCACTTAACAAATCCGTGATTAAAGAAAGGTACACCTCGTAGGCCATTCCTTTTAAAACATACTGTTCCAAGTCCATAACTTTTGTTGCCATATTTTTTACTACCTCAAATATCCAATTACGTCAAATTTATCAAATACCGTTGCACTATGTGGTGCATCTTTTAGTTCCTCTGTCAAATCTTGACCAGCCCAATGCTCATAATGCTTACCACCTCTCCACAACCTGCTTTTTGTTACATTATAAATAACACCCTTATAAGCCACCCAAACCTCTTCTTTATCCTGACCATTCCTTAATGCCAATTGACTTCTACTATAGAATGGCTTATCATTATCCATGTTATCCAATAAGCTTTGCTTTTAATAAATACTCCGCTATTTGTATTGCATTAGTTGCAGCCCCCTTGCGTAGGTTATCTGAAACTATCCACATGTTTAGTGCATTTGATCTGCTTTCATCCCGTCTTATTCTTCCAACAAATACCTCATCGCTACCTTGCGCATCAATCAAAGGCATTGGATAAAGGTTATTACTGGTGTCATCTTTCAACACAACACCGGGTGTGCTACCTAGCAAAGTCCTTACATCATCCAAATCAAAATCATGGGCAAACTCTACGTTTACACTTTCGCTGTGCCCACCCATAACCGGAATACGCACACAAGTGGCTGTAACCAATATGCCCTCATCACGCATAATTTTCTTGGTCTCATTTATCATCTTCATTTCTTCCTTGGTATATCCATTTTCAAGAAATGAATCAATTTGTGGGATACAATTTTTATCAATAGTGTATTGGTATGCCATTTCTCCTTTTATGCCATTGCGCTCATTCTCCATTTGCTGAACCGCCTTTACCCCGGTTCCGGTAACACTTTGATAGGTTGACACCACCACCCTATTGATTTTGTACTTTTTATGAAGCGCATTCAACACTAACACCATTTGAATAGTGGAGCAGTTTGGATTTGCAATAATTTTATCAGCAATAGTTAGTACGTCAGCATTAATTTCTGGCACAACTAACTTTTTTTCCGGATGCATGCGCCATGCCGAAGAGTTGTCAATAACGAATGTGCCCACTTGGGCAAAAGCCTCTGCATAGGCTAGTGAAGTAGCTCCACCTGCTGAAAATAGTGCAATGTGCGGCTTTTTGTCAATCGCCTGTTGCATGCTATGCACCAAATATTTCGTGCTGTTAAAATATATTTCCTTTCCAACAGATTTTTCGGAAGCCACAGGAATAAGCTCTGTAACAGGGAATTTTCTTTCCTCCAACACCTTAAGCATTACGTTCCCGACCAGTCCGGTGGCTCCAACAACGGCTATTCTCATTAACTTTAATTATTACTCTTCAAAAGTAAAAAATAACTTTAATTATATGCCAATACTTCACTTGATTGCAAAAAAAAGGCAGCACCAGATTTGTGCTGCCCTTTTTAGATGAATTAACTATTATTCTTGCTTGCGCAACAGCGTTACAGTCCCGTTCACATCACCCTTCTCTCCATTTCGCAATGCATATTTGAATATAAAGTAATAGGTTCCCTCAGCGCAATCACCTCCATCATTCTGGTTCTTTCCATTCCAGTCTTTCTTAGAATCGGTGCTCTCAAACACTTTGGTACCCCAACGATTGTAAATAATCAAATCGTATTCAGTTTCACCTTCAATGTCAATATCAAATACATCATTGCTTCCATCTTCATTTGGCGTAAACACATTGAATAGTTTCAACCTTACCACAAAGCGATAAGAAATGGTATCACAATATTCATCATCGCATATTGGTCTGGCAGGATCCAAAGTGAAAGCTTTTACACAAACAATAACGTCACCTGTATCCTTACCAAAATCATAACTCCAATCTCTATCAGCCTCTACCTTATCAACCGGGCCGGCTTTGATTATACTTCTGTCTTTTGCATCATAGGCCGTCCAAGTATAGTCGCCTGCACTAAATGAAGTATTTACCAATTTAAAGAAAGATTGCGATCCGCTAGAATCAGGGGTTGTCCATCCAGCTGTAGGTTCAACCACTTCTATCTTCACAGTATCGTACAACTTACAGTTTGGCAACCCAGGTTTTATTCTTGTAGGCTCTAACAGCAACAAGTAAGTGCCAGGAGTGTCAATGGTTGATGTAAACTTCAATTCGTCATTGCCCCTGATAAACGATTTTACTTCAGTTGTTGTATCGCCAGTGTAAATAGAAAACTTATATTGCTCATAGCTACTTGTATCCGAGCCATTGATGATTTCAAAAGGTTGGTCTACACAAACCTTTGCAAGATTGGTGGTTACGTTTGCAGGATATGATTGCTTTACAACTATGCGAATTGGAGCCTGATTACCATTTGCCGTGTCAGGATACCTCACGATAGCACAACCAGTGTTTTGCGGAGGATCTTGATCATCACCATCAGCAAAAATATAGTATGTTCCTGTGTCGGTATAGGTAAACTCCAACGTATCAAATTGCTGTATTGATTTTGATTGCGTATTGTTTTTGTCACCCCACTGGAGCAATGTAGCTTTGGTTAATTGATTACCAGGCGTTTGCGGCCCTTCAGTATCAGCTAGGTTAACCATTCTAACCTTAAATGGAGCACAACCAATTGTATCACCAAGTATTGCCACTTTAGGTCTAGGACCTGCAATGTAAACATCTGTGTAACCGGTATCATAACATCCTTGATAAGTTTCAGCAACCAATTTTATCCTAAAATACCCGTTTCTTCTATAATTCCATTTGGCCGTATCAATATTCTCTCCATCAAACATGGTGGTATCAACCGTACGTTCCCCAAACCACCAGTAGGTTTTGCGGATACTATCTGCCAACTCAATACCAGGAGATGTCTCCATGTATGATGTATCAAAGAAAGTAACAATATCTCCGCAATTATAGAATCCAGGCTTGGTAATCGGTTTAGATACCGGTTCCGAAATATACACATAACAGTAAGTGGTGTCAAAACAACGAATCCTGTCAGAGCTAATTAATGTTACTACATATTTACCCGGGCTTTTATACTTATGAACTGGTCGAGATCCGGTTGCTGAATCACCATCACCAAAGTACCATTTCAACTTTTCTACATAAACACCATCTGACCATTGCAAGTCAATATTATCTTGATGTCTTCTCCAATAATCGGCAGTGTCTATGTGCAAAGCACTCCATGGTTCACCTAAAGCTCCAAAAGGATTCCCACGAAGTTCCCATCCTTGATTAGGGTTTAAGTCCGGGTCACTTGGTAGACAATCTGGTCTCCAATACCTTACTGAATCGTAGAAGTGAACCGGTTCATTTGCACAGAAAATGGTATCAAATTGTAACTTCTGATTTCTCACCATAGCAGTGTCTATTACACCGCGTACCAACAATTTATTATCCACTTCAGTTTGTCGGCACTGTTTCATACTTTCAATAATATGATAAACCGGATCAGGAACTGAGTTTGTTTGCTTACAATCATCTTCCCAAGAGGTTGAGCTAAATCTATGTTTTACTGGCAAAAACATTAGCGCCTTATCCCGAACCTCAGGTCTGTACCAGTATTTTAAAGTATCCTTACGGGCTATCCAGTACTGCCTGCTACATTCACTAATCAGAAGGGAGTCATCGGCTAAATTAGGACCCAGTATTCGCAGAGAACCGTTGGGGTTGGTAGCAGGGTTGTAGAGCCTAAATGTATAATTATCCCACCATAGGGTATCTACATCTACACCCGGTAATCCGTTAGGGAAAGGAATAACGCTTTCAATCACTTCAGGACTTTGACCACAAGGGCCGTAATATAAATTATAACGCACCCTTCTGGCTCCCTTAACAAAATAACCATCGTCAACACCTGGTGCATATTCGAAGCTATCAACAGTTATGCGGTTATCACCCCAATAGATGGCACTAAATTTCACGCTATCTTGAGAGCTGTCTTGATAAACAAAAGTGATTTCATCATTTTGGCAGTACAATTTACAAGGCCCGCTGCTAACAACACCAGTATTAGGATCAGTTACAGGGTCAATAAAAAACTTGCCATTCATTTCTTTAAAGAAGAAGAAATTATGATACCATACCGTATCGCTTATACAAGTGTTGGGGAAATTACCCGAACCTACTACCAATCCTACTGTAACATTTCCTGTTGGATCGGCAGGTGCTAATGCATTTCCACCCAATACGGTGTTAGGGCCATAATGATACCAAGTGCTGGTTCCAGTTGGTGATGTCCAAAACTGCATTGGATTACTCCAATCAGAAACATTTGAAAAAATTGGACGGAACAATCCACCCGCAGTAGTACCTCCTTGCCAATCAACAAACCCGTCAAGCACACAAGGCGTGTTATCTAACCTATCAGCTAAGGAGTCATGGTTTAATAGGATAAAAGTTTGGCCGCAATCAGGGTTTATTCCAGGGAATCGCCCTAATTCACCTGTGGTTTGATTAAGGTGGAAACGAATACCGTTTCCTCCTTGATTAAACTTACCCGGACACTCTCTACCCGCTTTTCCAAGACCTCTTGCATCTGGTCTGGTTAATGCAAGCTGAACAGTTGCCTCATGATTACAATCTAAGGAGTCAAGCACTAAAAAATCAGTGGCTAATTGTTCATCGCCAGCCATGTGGTTTTGCGAATCTTTGTTATTAAGCCTTACTGTTAAACACCTTTGTATCTCTCTATCAAAAATATATCGGTATAGGGTTTTACTGGCATCTTGCCCAGGCAATAATTTATCATAAGAATAAGTATACAATTTACCGGTTCTGGTGCTACGATAAGTTAAGCCTCCCGGTTGATTTTTTGGATCAACCACACCACCTATAGGAAATATGGCATAATCACCTGTTTCGAGAGAAAATGGATCAGGGGTTCCTCTATTCATTGTGATGCGGTTATAAGGCTCAAGATCCCGAGGTTGGTTTTGAGAATCAATGGTATCTATTCTTGGCCAAGGTTGAGGCTGTCCAGTAAAAGGATCAGTCCAAGTACCTTGGGTTAATGAGAATGCCCCTGTTGCCGGATTCAAATAAACTGGTTTACCCCAAAGTAAGCTGTCAAATGGCATTACCCAGAACTTTCTTGGAACGGCAGTTGGCAAAGTATCGGCAGGATTTTTTGTATATCTGGTAGTATCCCAAGGCATAAAATCATGACCATACCTATACCATTGATAAATAACATCCCAATCAGTATACCTGTGAGCAGGCAACGTATCCATAGAGAAATTACAATCAATTCGTTTTCCAGGATATTTAATCCCGTTCATCGTCCAATAACCTGTACTATTATTTAATTGTTGGAAAGGAGGAATTGCTTGGTAAACCCAACCACCCGGTTGAGGCCAACCACTATTAGGCACCAAATATGATGTACATCTTGGGGCAACAGCATCTCCAAAATCCCACAACCTAAAAACGTGGTCGGATTTATAATAAATTGAAGTGTTAGCAAACTCAACCACTTGATTAATAACACACTGGCTTTTCTGGTTAGGATCAATAGTAATCTGCGCTGGAGGATTCTCTATTCGAGATCTTGGGCCCAAAATATCTACTGTATCGGTCATGGTGGTATCACAAGGAGCCACTGTTATCCTTAAACTTACAATAAATTGTTTAGCTGTTGAGAAAGTATGTGGAGGCCACCAATCTTGGTTGTTAAAGTTTAACTGCATTGTTGGAGGATCTCCAAAATCCCATAACAAGTCGCCAGGTCCGGCAAAATCAACTGGAGTTTGCCTAAAGAAAACCGTTGCTGATTGATTACCAAAACAAACAGAGTCGCGCCTTGGGAAAGTATCTGACTTATTTAAGGTTGGCGTAATATCAAATTTAAAATTAATATTCTCAGGTACCTTAGGTGATGAAGGGGTTAATCTTAAGCTATCAATACAACCCGTAGTATCTTCAATAATCAACGCTGGGTAAAAGGAACCTGATTCGGTATACTCTCTTGTGATGGTGTCAAAATTCAAGGAATCAATGGGTAGTACCCAAGGAGCTGTACGTGTGGTTCTTGTACCATCGCCAAAATCCCAAGTATAACTTCTTAAACCGTTAAAATCTACCCCTGCTGTAGTGTTATCCAACGTCCAATAAGACTTGAAGCATCCACGTTGACCTAAAACATCAAACTGTGGCGCCAAGTTGTTTTTTATAATCACCTCTTTGTCACTTCCGGGAGGGCTTATAAGCTCAGACTGGCAACCCACACTATCAATAACCCTCCAAGTCACCAAAAATTTATTGCTGAAAGTATAACTCTTAGTTATTTTCTGGCCAAAAAATGGGTTATCAATATCATCTGAGGTAGCATCGCCCCACACAATTCGTAATCTAATGATGCTATTGTCTGTTCTTATAGAGCGGTCTTCAAACTCCACCTTGTTCCCTCTAAAACATTGTATACGAGAATTGGTTATCCCAAAATCAGCGATGGGTAATCGGTAAACAATGCCGGAGAATGTTTCTGTTCCATACGTGCCATTTGAATACTTTGCTCTTGCAGTAATGGTGTAAGGACCCGAAACCGGATATTGATATTGGTTATTAAAATAGGTTGAAGGACCATTCATGGTTACATCTGTAGTACCGTCAGAATCGTAATCCAAATAAAGGGTATCAACATTAACCCCACTAGGAAGGTTATTAAATGTTACTGTCGTACTAGTGAAATCCTTAAAACAAATGTTTTTCGGAAATGTAGACAATGTCATTTGCGCCTTTAGGGAATTTGACCCTAAAAATGCCGCTAACATAAGCAATAATAAAGGTAACGATTTTTTCATTGTTCCTGTTTGTTTAAGTCCTTGTTGCAAATTTTTCGTATATATTCTTACCGAATATTTGCTACTTACATCTTGATAATAATTGGCTAACATATGCTTTTAATTTAAATTTTACAAATTAGTGCTTAATGATTATTTTGGAATTCACAACTTTCGCTTCTTTCATTCCTTCTACTTGATACCTGAAAGCCAAAACATAAACACCGGGCTCACATAAATTACCTGAATATTGATGCTTGCCGTCCCAATGTTTATTTTTATCTACACTCTCAAACAAAACCTCCCCCTTTAGGTTGGTTATTTTCAAATCATAAATAGATTCATGTTCAATAGTTATTACAAACTCATCATTCACCCCATCGCCATTGGGGGTAAAAACATTAGGAATGATAGGGTGGTTGTAATTTTCATGATCCAAATTATCCTGCAAGTATTTGGGATTTATGTCATTATTATCCCTTCTAGGTTCTCCTTGTGTAGGCTCATGTGAAGTTTGTTTAGCATCATTTGCATTACTTTTAACAGGTGCACTTGCTTTTATTGGGGGTGGAACTTCGCTTTTTACTAAACCACTTTCACCCATTTCACTGCCAACAAAAGCTGGTTTGTTTATTGTTTCTTCCTGATTATGCCGGTTGTGTTTCTGTTGTTTTGAATGGCTGAAATCTTGAGTTGGCTTATTTTCGCTGCTGTTACTTGGTATTTTAGTCGGATTAGCAAGAGCCTGAATTTCACTTTCTTCCTTATTATCAGCAGCATATGTAGCTCCCTGGGAGGTATTGTATTCCGCTTTAACAGGCTCCATTTTGTCTTGTTTAAAAGCAAATTGGTAAACCGCAAGCGCAGAAACTGCAACCACTGATATAGTAGCCAACAGCGTTTTAACACCAACAAATGCTTTTGCTCCGGTTGCATTTGCCAAGAACTCTGAAGAGTTGCTCTGCAAAGTTGCTGAGTTATCTAAAGTTTCATGAATATGTTCCCAAACATCAGCAGGTACATCTGCCTCCATATTGGACAATTCTTGCTTTAGCAATTCGTCTATATTTATCTTGTTATTCATTTACTTGTTTGTACTTCATTACTTTTTTTAACTCCTCCTGCAACAATACCCTAGCCCTGCTAAGTTGTGATTTTGATGTGCCTTCAGTGATTCCAAGCATTTCTGCGATCTCAGCATGTCCGTAACCTTCAACAATAAACAGGTTTAGTACCATCCTATAACCCGGTGCCAGCGTATTCATAATCTTCAATATCTCCTTTTGACCAATTTTTTCAACAGTATAATCCTCATAATCAATATGCATGGCTGACTCTACATCACTGTGATACATGTGCACTTTGTTGATACGGTAATATTCCAATGCCGTGTTAACAAAAATTCTTTTCATCCAACCCTCAAAAGAACCTGCAAATGCAAATTGACCTATTTTGCTAAATACCTTTACAAAACCATCCTGCAAAATATCTTTAGCCTCCTCATTGTCAATACAATACCTTAAGCAAACCCCAAACATCATTCTGGCATACTGTTCATAAAGTGTTTTTTGCGCTGCCCGATCTCCCTGTGCACATCTCTTTATTAATTCATGCTCGTTTCTTTTGTTCACTTTTAATATCGGTTGTTGTTTAGATGAAAACTAGTGGTGCAAGGTTGCAAACCAGTCGTCTTTTTGTTAAAGTTTTCTTTAATAGGTAATTTTCTTGAATTTACTGCTTAATTTAGCACTGATTTAAACTTAAAAATCTAGAATTTGATTACTAGGCTAGCTTTATTTTTTTGCATCTGTTCAGTATCTCTTAAAGGAATTGCACTCTACGCCCATGAAAACGATGCTCGTGAGCCAAAATCAGGATTTATACAAAATATTGGGCAATGGGACAACCCTTCACAATATCTGTTCCCTCTCAAAAATGCACAAATATTTTTTGAAACCAATGCTATTCAGTACTTTTTTGAGGATGCCAAGCAAGTTGATGACTTTTTTAACCATACGTTGAACCCGCATTTGTTAAAATCTGCTACAATTAATAGGCATGCAGTGAGAATGGACTTTTTAACTGCCAATAAAGCAGCTAAAATATCGGGAAATTTTGCCTTTAAACATTACTTAAACTATTTTGTAGGCAATAACCCAAAACACTGGAAAAGTCATGTTCCTGTTTATGAGGAGCTCATTTACAAGCAATTGTATCCTGGAATTGACATGAAATTACCGGGAAACACCGCCAATCATAACTTAAAATATGAGTTTTATGTGGCTCCGGGAGCTGATCCTTTGAGCATTAAAATGAAATACTCGGGACTAAATGCTCTAAAATTAAACAAAGGGCAACTTGTTTTTAATACCTCAATTAATAACTGGATCGAAAGTAAACCCTACGCTTATCAACTTGTTGGTGGTAAAATTAAACAGGTAGTTTGCAGTTTTGTTATTACTGGCGATGTTGTCTCTTTTAAACTAGGGAAATATGATACAAGCAAAGAGCTCATTATTGACCCCTTGTTGGTGTTTAGCACTTACAGTGGAAGTGGCACAGATAATTTTGGACACTCAGCCACTTATGACAATAGTGGTAATTTATACACTGCCGGTATTGTCAGAAACCCCGGATTTAATGGCTACCCGGTTACACAAGGTGCTTTTCAAACCACATGGGCAGGAGGCACCTCTTCTTTTCCGTGCGACATAGCCATTAGCAAATATAATAATGATGGAAGTGCGCTGTTATATGCAACATACTTGGGCGGTGCGGCCAATGATTACCCGATAAGTGTGGTTGTTGATGATAAGGAACAATTAATTGTTTTAGGAGCTGCGCTCTCTTTAAATTACCCCACAACTGATAGCGCTTATGACAGAACCCGATCTGATACTTTTGACCTTGTTATTACTCGTTTTAATGCAGATGGAAGTGCGCTTGTTGGTTCAACTTATATTGGCGGCAGCGGAATTGATGGAATAAATGCAGCTGATAGCTTAAGAATGAATTATGCTGATGAGTTCCGTGGAGAGGTGCAAATAACTCCCTCAGGTGACATTGTGGTGGTATCATCAACATCTTCTAATGGTTTATTCTCAGGTATACCTTCCTTCCAACCAAATAAAAACGACATGCAAGATGGCTTGATTGTGTTGTTGGACAGTGCTTTGAAAAGAGTAAAAGGCTACACTTATTTGGGACAAAATAAGCATGATGCCCTTTATTCGTTAGATATTGACAATAGCGGAAACTTCGTTGTGGTTGGTGGCACTCAAAGCACTACTTTTTCGCCAACAGTGGGCTTTGAATGGGCCAATTACAAGGGAGGTTTTGCCGAAGGCCTGATTGCTAGATTTAATCCAACTTTAACAAACATGCTTGGAATAAGGTATTGGGGAAGTCCGGCTTACGACCAAGTTTATTTTGTAAAACTCGACCCGCAACAAAATGTGGTAGTAATGGGACAAGGATTTGATAGTGTAGGTGTTACAAACGGGGTTTATGCTAATAATGACGGATCCATTTTTGTAACCAAGTTTACACCAACCCTAAGCAATATTATTTTTTCAACACACTTGGGTAATGGAACAAAAGTAAATGCCTTATCACCAAGTGCCTTTATGGTTGATGTATGCGGTAGTATTTATGGGTCTCTTTGGGGCGGAAATGTCAATTTTCAATCCAGGTATGCGGAATTGGACAGGAATAGGCTAACGGGGGTATACCGAACATTTTCGTCAAGCACATTGTCTCTTCCAACTGTTGGCACACAATTAATAGCAGGCAGTGATGGCAGTGATTTTTGGATATTCTCATTAAACCAATCGGCTACACAATTGCAATATGCCTCTTATTTTGGCGAAAATGGAGGAAATGACCATGTTGATGGGGGAACCAGTAGATTTGATAAAAGAGGGATCATTTACCAATCTGTTTGTGCAAGTTGTGATAAGGGGCCGGCAGGAACTTTTCCTACCACAGCAGGAAGTTTTTCGCCAAAAAATAAAAGCCCACGTTGCAGCAATGCCGGTGCAAAAATTGATTTTAGGCAGGGCGATATTTTAACAGCCAACTTTAATATTAAGCCGCGCAATGGCTGCACCGACTCGGTGATTTTTTTTGAAAATACTTCTTACAACGGGCAAAAATTTTATTGGTACATCAATGATGTATTGCGTGATAGCAGCTATCACTTAACCGATACATTTAAACTGGTAGGGAAAAACAAAGTGAAATTGGTTGTTTTAGATAACGGAAAATGTAATCCCATTGACTCTATCGTTAAAACTTTTTCTATTTTCCCAAGTTCAAATGCCCAATTTACTGTAACCAGAGATACGTGCAGCTCAATCCTTAAGTTTACCAATAAAAGCACTTCCATTAATAACCAACCTGTGCCGTTTACCTGGTATTTTGGTGACGGCAATACCAGTAAGGATACCAACCCTACTTATTCATATCAACTTAACGGCTCTTATAAAGTTCAGCTCATTACCGGTGAGTTAAGCCAATGTGCTGATACCGCTGAAACTACCATAATTTATGACACAAGTGGTTTTAAACTACGTGCAAGTTTTACTCCATCAGATTCATTACAGTGCGAACCCTATCTTTTACAGCTTAGAAATAATGGAACCAATGGCCAACATTTTTTTTGGTACTTTAATAACGTGTTGGTTAATACAGAAGCTTCCGGCTTTGATAGCATCGCACAAAAAGGAACTTATCATGTTAAATTGGTAGTAACCGATACCAATACCTGTATAAAAAGAGACTCTGTAGAACGCACTTTTTATGTTTTTCCGGAAACTTATACTGATTTTACATTTATTCAGGACACCTGTAGTTTAAACATGTCCTTTACCAATAATTCCATCATTCTTCCCGGAGACACGGCCAACTATTTATGGGATTTCGGTGATGGTAGTTCTTCAACTGCAGTTAACCCGACACATCAATATGATGACACAGGCACATATGTTGTAAAGCTTACCGCAAATTTAGGGTTTCCTTGCAGCCAATTTTTTGAAAAGCCGGTTACCCTAAAACCCGGTGATCGGATTTTAAATGCCTTTTTTGATGTTAGCGACACCTATTTCTGCGAACCGGTTATTTTCACGGCAAAAAACCAAAGTCAGCAAGGACAAACATATTATTGGCTCATTGATGATGTAATAAAAGATAGCAGCCTTAATTTTACCGATACCATTGTTGAAGCAGGTGTTGTTAAAATAAGCCTAATTGCTAAAAGTAACATCACCTGCCTAAAGGCTGATACTTATGCTGTAACCATACCAAGTTACTCATCCGCCAATGCTGAATTCATTACCAAAAAAGACTCTTGCTCTAATAATGTTTTGATTAAAAACCTTAGCTCCAGCAATAGTCAAATTCCCCCAACTTATGTTTGGTACTTTGGAGATGGAGATAGCAGCTTGCTTGAAAATCCTGTTCATGCGTATACAGATTCCGGCAACTACCAAATTACCTTAATTACAAATTCAAATACACCTTGTGCAGATACTGCCAGAACCACCATTAGGTTCATTAAAGATGAGCATTTATTGAATGCTTCATTTAATTTGCAAGATAGCCAATTGTGCACCCCTGCTTATGTGCAGGCAACAAACACCAGCCAAAACGGTAAACAGTTTTATTGGTATTTAAACAATGTACAAAAAAAACAAACCAAAGATTACAAAGATACCATAACACTTGCCGGTGATTATGAGTTAATGTTAATAACCGTTGATAGCAACACCTGTGCTATAATTGATACCGCTAGACAATTTTTTAATGTTGACCTTTTTGCAAATGCTGATTTCGTGATGAAACGCGACAGTTGTTCACTTAATGTGGTGTTTGAGAATAAAAGTGCAAGTAATGGGGTGCCATTTGTTTGGTTTTTTGGCGATGGTGATAGTAGCAAACAACAAAGCCCAATGCACACCTACGACAAGAGTGGGTATTACAAAGTAACGCTCTTATACAATCCAGGCTCCTATTGTGCCGATACATTGGAACAACTATATTTTATTGATGGAGACAGTGCACAAGAAATTAAAATACCCAATGTGTTTACCCCAAATGATGATGGGTTAAATGATTGTTTTCAAGTAACGGGTGTTAATCCCAAATGCGATGAGTATTATATCAAAATATTTAACCGTTGGGGAAATGTGGTTTATGAAAATACAGATGGCACCCATTGTTGGAATGGAAAAAGTCAAGCAGGTATAGATATTCCTGATGGGGTTTATTATTACATCATGAATATTAAGAAAAAAAATGGACCTTCCATAAACGACCATGGAACGGTTACTGTTATCAGGTAGTAGTGCCTTGGTTGTTTTTTTGCAGTACCTGCCAACTATGGTCGCCCAAAAGCCGCACACTGGCTACATACTCCAAAGGTTTTGCTTTCCTGCCCCATTCACCTGGGCCAATTAACGACAAGGTAAAATAATCTTCTTTTTTATACAGGTGGTAAACTTGATTAACCACCGGGGTAAACCGAATATCTGACTGATATATTTGCTCTGATATTTTTAACCGGTCTTCTATTTCTCGCACCTGTTGCATTATTAAATCGGCCTGCTTCTTAAGCATGTCCATCTCTTGTTGAGCGTAGTGGTGCATGGCTTGAACCGCATTTGCTTTAATTTTACCCTTATCCTCAGCCTTAATAGGCACAGAACCAACAGTTAATGGAATGGGCGAAAGTGACGCAGGACCTGAATAACTCTCAAACTCTTTGATTTCTTCACTCATATAGTATAGAGTAGTAACACCAATTTACCTAATTCGTTTTACTTCAAAACAAAATTATGGTTTAATTGGTTAATTTTGTGCGATAATATGAATGTTCAAGTTGAAATAGATAATAACTCCGGATTTTGTTTTGGTGTGGTTTACGCCATCCATATGGCTGAGGAAATATTGGACGAAACAGGGCATTTGTTCTGCTTAGGCGATATTGTACACAATGATGAAGAAGTGGAACGCTTGCGCAAAAAGGGATTAGAGATTATTGACCACGATAGGTTAAAAACGCTAACCAATGAGCGCGTTTTAATAAGGGCACACGGTGAACCCCCTGAGACTTATAAATTGGCCCTAGATAATAATATTGAGCTTGTTGATGCCAGTTGTCCCGTGGTGCTAAAATTGCAAAACAGGGTACGCGAGGCTTATAATGATCAGGAACCTATCATTATTTACGGTAAACATGGGCATGCAGAAGTTGATGGATTAAAGGGACAAACAAATGGAGAGGCCATTGTTATTGAAAAATTTGATGAATTGGACCAATATCAACTTCCTGAAAAAGTTCAACTATTTAGCCAAACTACCAAAAGCACCAAAAACTTATACGCTTTAAAAGGATTATTAGAGTCAAAAGGTGTGGAGGTTGATTTTAACGACACCTTATGCAGGCAGGTGAGTAACAGAGATGGGGAACTCCGTAAATTTGCAGCCAAATATGACAAGATTGTTTTTGTTGCTGGCAAAAAATCTTCAAATGGTAAAGTGCTGCATGATGTGTGCAAGGAGGTTAATGAACACACTTTTTTTGTGAGCAATAAAACAGAATTGGATAAATCTTGGTTTAATGAGGGAGACTCCATAGGCATTTGCGGTGCAACTTCAACCCCGCAATGGCAAATGGAAGATGTAAAACAGGCTATAATAAATTTATAATGAAAAAAACAATTTTAGGATTTGGTGCGCTAACCGCAATTGGAATGATTGCTTATAGCTTTATTTTTGGAACAAAAAATGTGATGCACCCAGCGTTAAACAAAAGCTTCTACGAACTAAGCATAAAAACCCTTGATGGCAAGAAAAGTATTAACTTATCAGACTTTAAGGGCAAAAAAATCCTCTGTGTAAATACCGCTTCTGAATGTGGGTATACCAAACAATACGAAGGATTGCAAAAACTAAGCGAACAGTATAAAAATAAGTTGGTAATCATTGGTTTTCCTTGCAACCAATTTGGAGGCCAAGAGCCGGGCAGCAAAGAGGAAATCAGCACGTTTTGTAAGAAAAACTATGGCGTTACTTTTTTGCTTACCGAAAAAATTGATGTGAAAGGCAGCAACCAACACCCCATTTATCAGTGGCTTTGCCAAAAAAGCAATAACGGTGTTGCTGACTACGAAGTAAAATGGAACTTCAATAAATTTTTAATCAACGAATCCGGAAAATTAGTTGCTTATTATCCCTCTTCTGTTAAACCAGAGAGTGATGAGTTGGCAAAAGCCATTAACAACTAAGAAAACCTTTTCTCCACTAACTGTTCCAATTCTTTTACTAAAGCATTTTCGTTACTCCAATTATATTGGTGTTTCAGTTCATTAAAATAACGTAATGCTTCGTGTACTGTACCGGAAGAGTTTAACTTTTCAATTGCTTTGGCGTATTCCACGGTGTTTTCGTTGAACAGGTTATTCACAAAGGCAATTTTTTTGTTGAGGTTTATGGCTTGTTTAAGGCTTTGTTGTTGTTCACGGGTTATTTTATCAATAACCTCGGTAGTGCGCGCCACAGCTGCCAGTTTATCCAGTAATGAGGTTTCATGAACTATTTTTTCTGGCTCGGGTGCTTTTGTTTCAGTAACGGTTAAAAACGAGTAAGCTGATAAATCTGCCTTAGGAGCCGCTTCTTCCGGCTCAGAAATTTCAGCAACATTGGACTCCGAACTCTCCAGCAATTTCTCCAAATCGTCCAAGGTTGGCTCATTTTCAGTCACATTATTCAATTTAGAGACAGGAGTATCCACATCAAATAGGGAGCCCGAAGATGCAGGAACAACAGTTGGTTCCTTTTTAACCGCTATGGATTCCTCTTTTTTAACCACCTCTTCTTCTAGAATAACTGGTTCAATTGCCGCAGGAGTTTCTACAACTACAGGTTGTTCAGTTTGCAACGTTGGAGCAATCGCATCAGCTATTGGCAACACGGCCTCTTCAATTATAGCTGCTTTAGGAAGATCCGCTAATGCTTGCTGCACTTGCAATAGTGAACGATAAACGTATAAAAGTTGTTGCTGCAACAGTGCTACATCCAATTCGTTAAACTGGTGCTTATTTTTGCTGATGAGTTGATATGTTTCATAGAGTTGAGCAATATCAACACTCATTTTTTGTTGGGCGTCATTCAGATTCATGTGCGATTTTTACCAATACAAAGTTGTAAAAAAGAAATCAATCTGAAAAATTAATCTATTTTTACGACTTTGCAGAAGTAAATGTTTCTAGAACCTCGACTTAAAAATACATCGCACAAAAAGGGCTGGATAGAAGTGGTATGCGGCTCCATGTTTTCAGGTAAAACAGAGGAACTCATCAGGCGCATTAACCGTGCCCGTATTGCCAACTTAAAGGTTGAGATTTATAAACCTGCAATTGATATCAGGTACCATGATACCGAGGTAGTGTCTCATAATAGCAATTCTGTTCATGCAATACCAGTCGAATCTTCATTAAATATTCTCCTAATTAGCAAAGATGCTGATGTAATTGGCATAGATGAAGCACAGTTTTTTGATGGTGAGTTGATTTACGTATGCGAAACCCTTGCACAAAAAGGAGTGCGGGTTATTATTGCCGGCCTTGACATGGATTATTTGGGTAAACCATTTGGCCCTATGCCAGCCTTAATGGCTATTGCCGAATACGTTACAAAAGTAAATGCGATTTGCATGGTTTGTGGCGATTTGGCTACACACTCATTTAGAAAAACGGCTAACAGCCAACAAGTAATGCTTGGGGAAAAGGACACTTATGAAGCCCGATGCCGGCATTGTTTTAATGAAGGTCGAAAGCACCAATAGCGATGCTAAAAGTCCATACTTATGGATAAGTGATAAATCGGTTTTTCAGCTATCTCCCGGTCTTGAATTCCATAAGCCATATCAAGCCTCACATAATACCCAAAAAGTTTACTGCGAACGCCTGGACCAAAGCCTGCTACTATTGGCTCCCTCACATTAATTACTGTTGCCCTTACATTACCTGTTTGAATAACTTTTTGGTTAAAGGTATTCTCATCGCTGTAAGGCCCTGAACCGGTCCAAGCAGTACCAATATCAAAAAACGGTACAATTAAAAAATTATTTAAAAAATCCGATCGAATAGGTCTGTTTGCAATGTAAGAAACAATTGGGATGCGTATTTCAGCGCTTGCCACAGCAAAAGTGCTTCCATTGCGAATGTTTTGTTTAAATCCCCTCATGTTGGTAGCAAGTGCTTCAAAAGCATATTGTTCCGTACCGAAAGGGCTATTGTTTGCTGTTTCATATTGTGGAAATAACCAGTTATCAACTCCTCCCATAACATAACGCACTTTTCTCTTACCCCAGCTGGTGTTGGCAGACAAGCGGCCACAGAAAATAATATTGCGATGAATAGGCTCATAGTGCCTAAAATCAAATCCGGCTACATTAAGCCTTACCTCCTCATCTTGAAAGTTAATGTATTGTTCAAAAAACACCTTAAACCTCGTGCCATCCAGTAAATTCAGCCCTCTCGGTATGGTGTTATCAAAAACCAATTCTCCCTTATAGCCCGTCCAGATTGTAAATTTATCTGCCTTTGCCAAAGTTGGGTAATTCACTCCTTTAAATACGTCCCTGTCTATCCTGCCGAATATGTTAGCCCTTAAACTCAATACTTGATTTATCGGGTAATTTGTTTCATAACGCAATTCATTTACCGTGCTCTTTACAGGAGTACCCTCAAAAGTACCCTCTCTCATTTGGCGAAAATAGGTAATGCGGTGGTCTAGCCTTCGCTTTAAACTTTCGTAGGTAACAAACACATCTGCACCATTTAACAGAAAAGGAAGGCGAAAACCTCCAACCAGCTTATAATCTTCAAACAAATCAATAAGCCCATATTTAAACATGCCATTAAGCCCTGTATTAAATAAGTTGGCTCCGCCAGGTGTAATGGGCTGGTAATACGTGTTTAACACGGAGTTATCAACCTGCGTTACGAGCTTATCTTGAAAAAAAGTAATGTTATAGAATTTTGCCCCACTTACTTTCAAAAATTTGTCAATGGGTTTTGCTTCTGCTTTAAATGTTGTTTTTACATCTTCCGCCTTGAATGAGTTTGGTGTAAATTCAGTCACAAAAAAGAAATCATCTTTTTTAACAGAATCAACCACCTCTGCGGGTTGTTCTTGATTGGGCGCAACCACTACAAGCCCCGGAATACTTCGTGGTTTAAACACAACCGGACCAATCATGAATGGTTTGGTAGCATAACCTGTTTTAAGGCGGAATAAATTGGGATAGGTTTCTATTTTTTGTCCGGTTTCTTCAATTTGTTTCTCTACTGCTGAATAAAAAATATTGTACCGCTTTTTGCTCAATACAAAATCGTAGGTAAGTTGCTTTTGTTTGCAAACGTCATGTGCTAAAATACTTCTGTTATAATTTGTTAATGGGTAAGTAAATACCACATCCTTATTATGAATCACGGTATCTATTCTTTCCACATCTTCACCTAACCTTATCGTTTTACCATTATAATCGAACACGCTACCCCTGTCTTCTAAACGTTCGTAATACAGGGTATCAATGGTTTTTAATGAATCTTTTCTAACAACACGTAATTCTGTAAAATCATATTGTTCTTCAACACGAACGGCATACCTGTTTACAATACCATTGTATTCTGTTAGGTAGCTGTAGTAATTATTATTGTATTCAACCGGATGTATCTCATTAATACCGGGTGTATTACTTAATCTTTTAATAGCATCGGGTTGGCCTGTTTTTTCTAAATCGTACACATAGATATCCAAGTTATTGTTTACATCGAGTGTCATAGGAGCGGCACTTCCCAATGAATCACTATTTCGGTTAGAAGCAAACAGTATCTTACCTCCCCCATCTGCATATGTTGGATACAAATCATCAAAAGGATCGTTGGTTATTTGCCGTTCTCTTCTGGTTTGCATGTCATACAAGTACAAATCGCTTTGTCCTTTTCTTATTGCTGATATGATTAATGTATTTCCATTATCAGAATAAGCAAATCCGGTTATTTTATCGAACTTTAAAAAGAGGATTTTGGTTTTCTTCTTTTTGATTAAATCTACGGTGGTAATGTATATTTTACCTCTTCTTTCATGCACATATGAAATTTTTTCTCCTCCCGGATGCCAGGCTAACATTGGGAAAGAATGATCCAACTCGCGCTGATTATACTTTAGCCCCCCCTTATGAATGCGCTTATGTTTTTGTGTGGTGGTATTAACCAGCCAAACCTTAAATTTACCTCTCTTGTTGGTGGTAAACGCCACAAAGTCGCCCTTGGGAGCTACCTTAAATTTTGGTTCTATGTAAGGCGTAAGGCGTTTTTTAACCTTAATTTGCTGCAGTGGAAGGGTCCTCATGTTGTCCTCCTTTGCGTATTGTTCTTTATAAAATGCAAGCCAATCTTTACTGGCCACTTTTAAATCAATACCGGTAACATAAATCAATGCAGTTTCATAATTTCTGCTAAGCCTAGTTATGTATAGCATATTAGCAATAACATCATTGCCATACTTCTCCACTAAAAAGCGCCAAAATGATTGCCCGGCAAACAGCGGTTCCTTATAAAGTAACCGGTTAAACTTTTTAAGTTTACCACTTACAATAATGTCTTTTAACTTATTATCTAATGTTGTATTCCATGGGTCACTTAAATAGGCTGTGAGGCCCCTTAAAAACCAGTCCGGCAAATTGAGCAGTGCTGCGTTTGAAATTCGCTCTTGGATATTGCCGCCAAAAAGCAATTCGTTAATTAACACCAAGGCCAAACCCTCTTTAATTCTTTTTTCAAAATCCCCCCTATTGCCATTAAAATAAACGAAAAACCTGTTATCTGTTGCTTGGGTAATGCCTCCCAAATTTGCCGGCTGATCAGATAAACCAAAGTTTGCCTGCTTGTATTCTTGTTGGGTATTATAGATCACTATTTCAACCTTTTCGCTGAGCCTGTGGTCTATTAATTTTTCGATTTGCCCAAGTTGCTCTTCCGCAGTGCGAGCAGCAAAAGTAGCCAACTCTTTTCCCCCTGAATAGAAATAAGCATCAAAATTCTCTGACCGCACAAAACTCCAAACAAATTTGCTGTATTGCACCCTGTTTTGGCCAAATTGCGTGTACATACCTTGGCCTACGCTTAGCATTGGCAGCACTAAAAGCCCTGAAAGAGACAGTAATTTGAGAAGAAAATATGGTTTTTTAATCACCTGAATTTTATTGCGCTAGAAAACAAATTTCAACATGAATTGGCACAATAACAAACAATAAAACGTATTTTGAAAGAATTTTACCAAAAACAGCTAATCAGGAACTCCGGGAGGAGTTCCTTAATTAGCCTGTATAACCATTAAACCCCACGAGGGCAAACTAAGTGGACTACTGAAACCTGTAGTCGGAGGTTGTTCGCTGTTTGGACCTAAAAACAGCTAATCAGGAACTCCGGGAGGAGTTCCTTAATTAGCCTGTATAACCATTAAACCCCACGAGGGCGAACCAGTGGACTGCGCTTATGCCCGCAGTCGGTTATTGATAGATGTAAAGAACAATTGTTATCTTATTGTTATCAATAACGCGATTCAAAGATGATAATTTTATTATTAAACTGAAATTAATTTTTAAGCAATATTTGCGCTTTATTTGTAACTAATTCATTATTAGAACATAAAATTATGATTAAGGGTAGAATAGCACCAACACCAAGTGGCTTTTTACACTTGGGTAATGCTTATAGTTTTTTGTTTACTTTTTTACTAATAAGTAAGCACAAAGGTGAACTGCGCTTGCGTATTGACGACCATGATGGTTTGCGGACTAAGCAGTCCTTTATTGATGACTTATTTTATGCATTAGATTGGTTAGGTATTTATTGGCAATTGGGGCCACAAAATGCCGGTGAGGCTTTTACTTATAGCCAAGGACAGCGGCTGGAAATTTATCAGCATTATATTGAATTACTCAAGAATGATGGGCGTCTTTTTGCTTGTACATGCTCCAGAAAATCCATTGGTGATTACCCTAATTATCCGGGAGTTTGTATTGGTAAGCAATTGCCTTTAAAAGATGGTTGCAATTGGCGCTTGCTTCCTTCAACAACAACTCAGTTTTTCTTTGACCACTTTACCCAAAAACAGGTAAGCTTAACGCTGGGTAATACCCTTACACATCCTGTAATTAAACGAAAAGATGGGTTACCGGCCTATCAACTCATTAGTTTAATTGATGATGTTGATTATGGGATAAATTGCATAGTGCGCGGTGAAGATTTATTAGCCAGTACTTGTTTCCAGCTTTTTTTATCTCATCAACTTCAACTTAAAAGTTTTATCCATACTAAGTTTTATCATCACCCTTTGTTGGTGAATGAACAAGGGAACAAGCTCTCCAAATCAGCCGGTAGTTTTAGTTTAGCCGATTTCAAACAACACTATACCATCACTGAATTGTACCAGGGATTTGCAGCATGGATTGGTATAATAAATGCCAAAGAAATTACCTCATTAAATGATTTAATGTATTGCTTTAACACGCTTGATTATTGATGGAGGTAAAGGGTTTGTGTTGGGTATGCAAACCTGCAATCGTTCTTTTCAACAATTTCTAATATCCTAATATTTAATTCCTCCTTCACGCGAATCATCATATCATAGTCATTGCTCATTACGAAATAAATTACCAGAATATTCAATGAACTGGTGTCAAAATCAGCAAACCTTACCGTGATATCTTTACTCACGAGTTCATGCTCATCAAGCAGTTGTTTGATATCTGTAATTATCGAAAGTATTTGATTAGACTTACTCGAATAAGTGAGCGCAATATTAAATTTAACCCTTCTCGCCTCACTCATAGTGATATTGTTTAGCGCGGTATCAATTAACTTCTTGTTGGGAACCGTTAACAAACTCTTTTCTAAAGTTCGTATACGGGTAGTCCTGAATCCCACATGCTCAATCACTCCCTTAATTTCACCTGATTCAATATAGTCGCCTGCTTTAAAGGGTTTATCCAGATAGATTACAAAAGAACCTAATAGGTTTGCAAGCGTATCCTGTGCGGCTAATGCAACCGCTAAACCTCCAATTCCGAGTGAGGCTATTAATGCGGTGATATTGATATGGAAAACAAACCTCAAGCCTGCAAATACACATAATATTACAATTACCACCTTGATTAACTCTTTTAAGAACATGCCCAGTTCCGGAGAAATTGGTGACTCCTCCCGATTAATAAGCACATGGGTAAAAAAGTCGGTTGTGCACAGTAACATTCTACACACATAAATAGTAAGTATAATTTGCCATACCGTTAATACCAGCCAGCGCAGCCCAATCTTATCAACCGGAGCCAGGTTCCATGAGGTAGGAAAACTTAATCTTTCAAAAGCGTAATAAATCACCAACAAAAAAATAATTCGCTCGATGGGCTTTCTTAGCAAATCAACAAATACTTCACCAAATTTATTCCGGGAGAATGCCTTAAAGATTCTAAATGACTGCCTGCTTAAAAGTTTAGCACAAAAAGGCTTAAAAAACACCCCAACCAGCAATATTGCAACAAAGATTAAGATGTCTTCCAATCTATTTTCAAGGATGATAATATCAGGTAATAACCAACTCATAAAGCGAAGATAAGATAAAGTATGAAACAGGATGAATAAGAGATATTGGATGCATACATCTTCTAAAAAGATAGCCCTGTGTATGAACTTTGATGGTTAATAAAAAGCCTTTGTTTACTTCTATAGGTCATGATAACACATTTAAGGGTTAAAATCGACTGAATAACGCTAAACCATTCATCTGTTAACTGCTAAATAGTTATTATGGAGTCACCTCTCCAAAACAAGACTTATGACTAAAATATGACAAAATATCGGTTTAAACCAAAATAAATAGCTAAATTATTGTACCATTTATTATAAACGATTTAAACACATGAAAAAATTAACCTTATCTCTCCTGTTGGTAATTTCAATCGCTCAATTCACCAAAGCACAATTAAAAGTCGTTTCCGGCAACAACATATCCCTTGGATATAGCACGCCTCCATCAGGTCAAACTGAAAAGTTAGCCGTGTTGGGTCGTTCTTATTTTATTGAATCACCTGCTTTAAGTGGTATCTCTATAGGAAATTACCCTTACAATAGCTCGTTTAATGCCACTTCTATTATTCCACAATGGAACAGCTCTACTTTACTTGGAACACCAACTGAGCGTTTTTTTGAAGTACATAC
>RDYC01000348.1 GCA_004293295.1 Bacteroidota bacterium | reverse complement strand
GGGAAATGGGTTTAGTAACAACAATTTATTGTATTCACCAAATTCAAATACACAAATGCGTACAGGAAGTATTGGAGGAACTAGTGGTGCATTTTATTTGACTTTAAATGATTGGCAAACAGCAACGGGACAAGATGCATTATCATTATCTCAGAATCCCTTATTGAGCAGACCCTTTATTTCTATTCCTGACTTAGCTTCCCCAGCAATAGCTGCAGGTAGTTCTATAGCAGGATACACCAAGGACCTATTGGATTCCAACAGAAGCAATCCGCCATCCATTGGTGCTTATGAGAAACCTATTGACCTAAAGCTACCAGCCATTTCATTTACAAATTTAACCTATGACACATCACTTACTATAAGAAACCTATCTGCTTTTGCCACCATTACAGATACCAGCGGTATAAACAATACATCAGGACTAAGACCCCGCATTTATTTTAAAAAAATACAGGATGCGAATGTGTTTGGAACTAATAACAACAGCACTAATGGATGGAAGTGGGTAGAAGCCACTAACAATTCTTCTCCTTACAGCTTTGGCATTAACTACAACTTATTATTTACACCTGCAACCATTGGTGATACTATTCAATATTTTGTGGTTGCCCAAGATAACGCACCAACCCCAAATGTTGGTAGTTGGCCCTCTCATGGATTTGAGGCTTCCTTGGTTAATAACATCATTAGTGGGCCATCTGTTCCGTTATTTTATAAAGTAGTTGGAACTCCATTAGTTGGTAATTACTTTGTTGGGGGTTCGCAAAATTTCCCCACCATAAGCAGTGCCATGTTGGCCGCATTCGATCGAGGTGTAAGCAACTCTGTTAATTTTATTCTAACAGATAGCATTTACAATGTTTCAACAGGAGAGCAGTTCCCGATTGAAGTTAGGCCAATTCTTGGAGCGTCTGCTATCAATCAAGTTACATTAAGACCAAATAATGGGGTGATGGCTGTAATTAGAGACTCTATAAATAATCCATTATTCAATTTAAATGGTGTCAATTATTTTAACATTGATGGAATACAAACAAGTTCGGGGCTAGCTAAGCAGTTAACGGTATCTAATACCCATGTTGGCACTAATGCTGCAGCAGTCCGTTTTATTAATGATGCATCAAACAATAGACTAGAATCTGCTATTTTCCTGGGTGCAAACGCACCAACTAATGGTAATGCGGGCGTGATTGTATTTGGTAATGGCTTACTAACGGGTAATGATAAAAACAACATTAACAACTGTGAGATAGGAAATGCCTCAGCATTTAATCGCCCGAGTACGCTTATTTATTCAGCTGGTTCAACAGACTTGTTAACAAAATTTAATGATAGCAATAATGTTACCAACTGTTTTTTGTACAATTATAGTAACCCAACTAGCGAATTCAACGCAATTAAGATGATTACCGGAAATAATGCATGGGGTATTAGTGATAACCACATTTACCAGACAACTCCCGTTACCACAACTGCATTGCACTATGTATTTAATCTTAGTAACAGCCACAATAGGACTTCTTTAAACAACATGAAAATTTTAAGAAATTTCATTGGTGGAAGTGCGCCTTTTTGCAGTGGTGTACCTTGGACTTTAAATTCATCGGCAGGAAGACTAACTTCTTTGTTTAATATGGGTAGTAACCAAGTTAATGACATTAAAGGAAACAAATTTTGCAATTTCCTATATAATTCTTCCTCAACAGGTGTAGCATGGAATGCTATCACATCACAGGTTGGACGGTTAAATATTGACAGCAATATATTTGGCAGTGCCATAGGTCGAGATTCCATAGTATTAACCTCTGGTGGTTTTGCTGTTATCGTTTCTTTAAATGCTTCTGATACCGATGTTGTGAATATTCGAAGAAACCAATTTGGCTCGATAAGAACAACATCTCATTTACAATTGATTTCATGTGGTTCTAATCAGTCTTTTGCCAGCTTTAATATTGCAGAGAACATATTTGGCAATTTGCTTGACAGCAACATTATTATCTCTTCCAATGATACCTCAATCTCATCCAGATTTTATGGCATATACTCCTCAAACAATTCTAGTACAACAACTAATGTTAGAGATAATATATTTAGAAACATTACAAGTAATAACAACGCAAACGCAACAAACGCACTATCTGCATTTAGCGCAATTTATATAATTTCAGGGATTCAAACTGTAACCGGTAATCAAATTTACAATCTACGGAATAGAGGATTACGTCAACCTACATCAATTGTTGAATCGGGGCTAGTTGGAATATATTCACTATTTGCTAATACAAATAGTTATTTTCGTAAAAATCAAATTTATAATCTTGCTTCGACAAGCACAGGTGCCTCAACGATGAGCGTTTCAGGTATTATGCTTCAGGGCACTATCAAAGCATTGGTAGAAAACAATTTTATTCATACTTTAACTACTGCTGGTAGTGGTACCACATGCAGTATTCATGGGATTTTAATTAGTGGAACGTTAACGCAAAACGTTGAAAGCACTAGAATAATCAACAATATAATTAGACTAGGAATTGACAGCACTGGATCAAGTCTAAGTACAACACCTACCATTCACGGCATTCGAAAATTGGGGGAAAATCCTAATTTGTCTTTACTTTTTAATACAGTTTACATTGGTGGCAGCTTAGTTCAATCAGGTCTGAGTAATACATTTGCATTTTCAAGAACCGCATCAGGCACTGATTCTATCATGAATAACATATTCGTGAATCTAAGATCAAATAGCACAACCACTGGTGGCACACATTACACAATTGGATTAAATAGCATGGATGGACTAACCTCTAACGGTAATTTATTTTATAATGACACAAACGCAAATGGAGATATGCTTGCCCAAATTGGAACAACGAACTACCTAAGTTTAACTAACTTTAGAAATTCGTTTGCAACTGATGCAAATTCAATCTTTGCCAATCCAAACTTTCTGTCTCCAGCATCCGCTTCTTCATTGGTTGACCTTCGCATTAATCCCGTATTACCATCACCAACTGAGCGTGCCGGTATTTCGATACCCAGTGTTATTAATGATTTTGATACTCAAACAAGAAGTAGCTTAACACCAACCGATATTGGTGCTGACGCAGGCTCTTTCATACCTTTTGATATTTCTCCTCCACTTATTTCATACACTCCTTTTATCAGAGATACGGTGTCTTCTTCAAGAATTTTAACCGGACAGGTAAATATATCAGATCCTTTTGGTGTTAATGTTAACTCGTTTAAACCTCGCATTTATTATAAAAAAAGAACAGATGCCAATGTTTTTCTTGGAAATACTTCAGCAAGTAATGGTTGGAAGTTTGTAGAAGCATTAAATAATGCCTCTCCCTTTAACTTTGTTATTGATTATACCATATTAAATGGCGGGGGCATTACGGTTGGAGATACTATTCAGTATTTTGTGGTTGCTCAAGATTTAAATGGAAACGTAACTACCACCCCTTTATCAGGTTTATCTGCATTATCCACTACCAATATACTTGTAGCTCCCACCAATCCTAACGCATATGCGATATCAGATAAACCAATGAAAGGATTATTTCTTGTAGGAAGTGGGCAAACAAGCCCAAATTTCACTTCACTTACCCAAGCAGTTAATACTGTGAACCTAAGAGGAATTGCAGATACCGTAATACTGGAATTAAAGGATTCTTTTTATAGCATTCAAGAAACATTTCCTATTACTATCAATGAAATTATTGGTGCAAGTGCTTCCAAAAGACTTATCATTAAACCGGGAAATGGAGTAACTGCATTCATTGGAAATACCCTTTCACCAACTTTAATTATTTTAAATGGAGCTGACTACGTAACCATTGATGGATCCAACAATGGAACAAACTCTAGGAACTTGACTATAAGAAGGTTTGGGATTTCATCTGGGCCACTTGGCGCAATGATTTGGGGACAAACCACAACAGATAATAATCCAGCAACGAATAATACAATTCAAAATGTAGTGATTGGGGGGAATAGTACATCTGGTATTCAAATCGGGATTGGATTTGGCTCCTCAACTATTGGTATTCCAAGCTTTGGAGCTGGAAATAATAATAACACGATTACTAATTGTGATATTAGGAGTGCGAACTATGGCATCTATTTAGGGGGGCGTTCGCTTGCTGAAAAAGATAAGAACAACATTGTATCTTTTAATACAATGAATGCAACTAGTCCTGACAATATTAAGATGATGGGAATACTCGCTACTTTTCAGGATAGCTTATTAATTGAGAACAACATTATCAGAAATATTCGTCTCCCATCCTCGTCTAACAATGCCTTTGGGATTTCATTGGGTTGTACCTCAGTTACCAACTATACCCCAACAGGATTTGAGGTAACTAATGCAGTAGTAAGAAATAACACAATTGGGCAACTAACACCTATAAGTGGTCTAGGATCTGAAATAAGTGCGTTAGGTATATGTGTGTTATCTGCTACTACAGGTATAAATTCAATTCAAAACAATCTTATTGCTGATGTTAAATCAAATGTTTATCCAAATGCACTTGTTGCTGGTATTTATGCTGGAGGAGGCGTTGGGTCTACAACAAGAATTTTTCATAATACTATAACACTCAATGGTTCTGTTAGTAGTGGTTCTCCCAATCGCTTTGCAATTGCAATTGGCGGAGGAAACCCTGTTATTGATATCAGAAACAACATATTTTCAAATAATCAGACAACTACTGGTTCAGGCAAAAATTTTGCCATTGGATTGGGGTCAACCTCCTTCACAAATCTTACTCTTGATTACAATGCGTATTTTGTGTCAGGCACTCTTGGCCAGTTGGCAGTTACTGGAGGTATTGGCCCTGTTGGGACAGGTATAGAATACGCAACCTTAAATGCATTTAGAGCAGCAACCGGTAAAGATGCCAACTCGGTAAGCAAGGCCGTTACATTTGTTTCTACAACAGATGCCCACCTTGCAGGTGCGTCTATTGGTGATACCAGCTTACGGTGCTTGCCAATACCGGGCATTACCAGAGACATTGACAATGAGCTACGGAACACCACATTTACCTATATGGGTGCTGATGAAATTGTAAGTAATCCTTTGCCTGTTAAATTACTTGCATTTAATGCCCAAGCATTATCCACTAATGCTCGGGTTACTTGGACTACCGCTGCTGAGGTAAACAACAAAGGATTTGAGTTGGAACGTTCATTTGACGGAAAAACGTTTGAGTTTGCACAATTTATTGATGGGGCAGGCAACAGCAATAAAATCAGTAACTACCAATATATTGATGCGGGTATTTTAACAAAAACGCCTGCTGTTTACTATCGCTTAAAACAAGTTGACTTTAATGGCAGATTTGAATACAGTGAGACTGTAATGGTAAGCAAACCAAAAACATCCTCAAACGAAGTGGTGGTTTATCCAAATCCAACCTCGGGCATTATCTCTTTGCTCATAAATACTGATGTGGAAGAGCATTATGAAGTTACCATCACCGATATGAATGGAAAGGTTGTTTACAACCAGCAACTATTGGCTCAACAAGGCAACAACCAAATCCCCTTGCAGAAGTCAGAAGAATTAATATTAGGTATTTATTTTGTGCGGGTAACCGGACAACAACAAACCAAAGTAATTAAACTGGTGAAAACGAATTAACCGTTTTCACCAGTTACTATTTTAAACTTTACCTAAAAGCAGCAGGTATCAGGATTGAAGAGGTGTTGCAGTAGGTATTCTTTGAATATTTATACTGATTAGTTGCGCTTAATTGTTTTATGCGTTGAACACCTATTTTATTCCAT
>RDYC01000347.1 GCA_004293295.1 Bacteroidota bacterium | reverse complement strand
GGTTTTTATCAGCGCATTTTTACCTGATTTAACCACCGTATTAAACTGCGCTCCCCGTGATTTTTTATAGTAAGCCATGAAATAAGACCCCTCGGGACGGTTCATTTCAAAATCACCAACAGTTAATGTTGATTTGTTTTTGCTTAATTGAATAAAAACACGGTCAAAGTCCTGCAATTGTTGGGTGTTTCCTTCCGGTTGAACGGGATTGTTGTCATCTGTGATGGCTGCTAAAACATCAATATCATTGTTGAGTGTTCCTGCCATTTGCAGGTTTAAATTACCATTCACTACCACATCTTGGTTATTGCCAAATCCCAATCCACGACTAATGGATCCATTCAGTTTCAAATTATCTTCTTTAAAAATATCTAACCGATTGTTACTGCCTGCAATGTAACCTGGCTCGTTTCTACTGCCGTTTAATTGAGGTATTTGTAAGGCTTTTGATTTTTTATACAAGGGTGTTTTTAAATACACATTTAGCTTTTTATAACCAATGTTTAGTGGTGTGCCGGGTGATATGGTAATTGGTATAAAATAACCTTGCCAGTAGTTTATTCTAAAATCAGTACCTTCAACTAACGCCAACTGATTATTATATACACTAACGCTGCCAACAACAATTGTGTTCGAGTCAAGGAGTACGCTGTCTTTGGGAGAAAGTATATTCAATCGTTGCAGGCCTTCGCCATACTGTGCAAACACCGGCAATGCGCAGCCTAAACAAAATAAGAGCGCTATTGCGTAATTCTTCATGCCCCCTGTTGTTTGGGTAATGTTACACAAAACTCAGTGCCTATGCTAGGCTTGGTGGTAAAGCTAATTTGTCCGCCACCGCTTTCAATCATGTTTTTAACAATGGGCAATCCCAATCCCATTCCAGAAATTTTGGTACTGAAATATGGGGTAAATATTTTATCCGCTTGTTCTTTATCCATTCCACTTCCGTTATCCTTAACGAAAATCTTGATGTTTTCATTGTGCTCAATTACTTCAACGGTAATTTCTCCAATATTTCCTTCGGGAATAGCCTGTATTGCGTTTTTAATCAGGTTTGATAGGGTTCTGTTTAAATACCCCATATCAAATGAAATAACTAAATTTTTATTACAATGTAGGGTAATCAGGTGCTCGTTACCTTGTTTGTATAATTCAATTAATGAGTTTAATGTATCGTATACCCTGATGTTTTCGTAAGTTGGGGTTGGCATTTTAGCATACGATGAAAATTCATTGGCCAATTCCGATAAAATATCTATTTGGGTAATAAGTAGATTAGCTGTGCGGGCAACTTTATCGCCCAAGTTGGAGTCGTTGTTTGCATATGCCCTTTGCAAGTGTTGGACACTAAGTTTCATGGGGGTAAGCGGATTTTTAATTTCATGGGCAATTTGTCGGGCAATCTCTCGCCATGCTCCCTGTCGTTCTGTTTCGGCAAGTTTTCGAGCACTTTCATCCAACTGCATAATCATGCTATTGTATTGTTTTACCAATTCACCAATTTCATCATCTCGTTGCCATAAAATGGGGTCGTTATTTTTACCTAATGAAGTATTTGACAAACGTTGCTGAATAAGCGTTAGCGGATATGAAATGTTACGCGATACCCAGTAAGCAATAATAACAATGATGATAAACAGCAGCACATACAGATTCACAAAACCAATCACCACTGAGGAGATTTCACTTAATAAATCCATTTGTTTACTAAAATAGGGAAGCTGTAAGTAACCTACAACCTCATTTCTGGAATTAAACAGTGGAGCATAGGCCGCCTGAAAAGTAAGGGTGCCTATTTTTTCAGTTTGGCTGTATTGCGATTCCCTAAGTTGGTTTAGGTGAAAATAAGCCAGCGGGTGCATTTGCGGACTAATAATATGCTCGTCATACAATTTGCCAATACTTGATGATACAAGCCGCCCATGGGTATTGTATAAGCTAATGTCTGTATCATAAAAGTCAGCTATCTGGTTAATAAATGCTTTTACCTCTCCCTCAGCAAACGGACTGCTAATGGTGTTGATGCGCTCGTTTTCGGCATTAATTACGATGTTCCTAAGCTTTTTAATCAAACGGTCTGTTTGCCGCAAATTGTACTTATCAGATGTAAACTTAATGGTAAAGTATGAGCTGAAAAGTAACGTGGTGAATACAATAAAAACGATACTGGTTTGGATACGCGTGCGAATGAGAATAATCTGGTTATCTTCCATCATCAGCAGTTTTAATAATGCAGCCCTAAACCAGTTAATAATTGGGTTGTTGGTTATCTTCCATTTTTTTAAAATCTGAAGATTCATTAAAATAAATACCAACAACACCAGAATAAGAATAACGGTGCAGCAAGTAAAGATAAAAGAGAACAGCCCGATAACCTGGCTGATGCTGTTGGATGGTTTACTAACCACCACTGTTAAAGGTTGTGAATCGGTGAAAGTAAGATGGTTATAAGAATTTTCGTCAAAAAATCTGTATTGATAAGTTTCATTATCACCCCAAGTATTGATAATGGTGTACGCATAATCCCCACTTTGATACACCAGGCGTTTATCTTTATAAACTGCATACGAATATTCACTTATTCTAGGTCTAATGGCAGTATTGCCTTCAACAAGTATATCATCAAAACGGTTTTCATTCTGAATAAGCTTGGGTTTAAGAATAATAAATAAGTATCCTAGTTTTTGCCTACCTTCTTTAATGGTAAATTTTCCTATGTAGCCTTTAATGTCCCCTAAAGTTTGTAAGTATTTAAATGATTCTGCAAATGATTCGGTTTGCTGTTTGTAATAAAGTTTATTGGCTTGGTTAAAGCTAAGGTCATTTCTTTGTTTAAAGTGATTACCGAGTGTGTCAAAGTCAAGCAATTGAACATCAAATTTACTAAGATAGCCTGTAAAGTATAATTGCCGGATACGCTTTTCAAATTGCGACTTGATGATGAAAGGATTTTGGTAATAATTACGGATGAAGTTGTCCTTCTTAATTTTATTGTCAATACCCCTTAAAAAGTAATCGTTGGTAATGTCGGTATGAGAAGTTTGTTTAATAGCAAATAATTTTCTGTTATCCCGTTCGCGCACATTTTGCCAATGCCAAATAGAAAGTGCCGAGTAAATGGAGATAATAACAATAACCACAAAATATTGTTGAAAGCGGTTTAACCTTGGAGATAGCAGCTTAAAAACAATAAAAACAAAAGCAAGTAACATCACCGACCAATAACGCAGAATGTCGTGATTTAATAGTTTATTGGCAATAAGTAGATAAAGTAAAGCCAGTGTAATGCTTATTCCCCATACCCAAAAGTAGTGACCATCAAATTGCCTGATTGCTCGGGTAAAGTTTCTGCTGATAAAATAAACAACCAACAGTTGAATAATACAAACGGCAATGGCAAAGTAAGTAAATGAATTAATGGAATAAATTTGAGTGATATCAAACGAAATTTGGGAATCAATAGTGAGGCTTTTAATGGCGCTGAATACCGTATTTGACGAAAACAGACTGAGTATGCCATATAAGCTTAACTCAAATAGGCTTGAGTTTAGTTTTTTTACTCTTGAGTGGTTTTTTCTGTTTTCAAGAAGGATAAAATACCATAAAATAATGGCCGAGTCAATCAATAAATCACCTAAAGAAGGAAACCATGCTGACGATGCATAAACCCCTGCACTGAATAACTTAATATTGTAAATAAAGTAAGGAATGTTGTAAAAGGTGTTTATCCACCGTATCCAAACCATTACGGCAAAAAACACAACAGTTGTTATAATGGGGTAGTTTCTGATGTAGTACCGCATAATAACATGGGCCAGTAAAATGCAGTAAAGCAATAATATCATCATGGTAATAAATAACCATGTACTAATGCTTTTACTGGTGGTGAAAATTTGTATTGAAAACAGGTATTGCCCTGAGATGGAGAATATATCTTGAAACTGTTCGTTCAACCTGGTATTTACCAAAACAGCTTCTTCAAGAAAATCAAGCTCGGTATTAAACTTATTTTGCAGGTACTGGTTTCTATAGGAAAATTGATTTTTAACCAGGTAAAGAAAGTAATAACGAAAGTTTCCTCTTTTTTGTTGATAAAGCAAATACCATCCGTTGGATGCTTTAATGATGGCATGGTTGGGCGTAATGCCCTTATCATGGATACTGGTAAAATCAAAATCATTATTGCCCCAAAACAATAATGTATCATTTTTTACAATAAACAGGTTAATATTTTCAGCAGATAGTTTTTTGTGAATACTATTCCAATTGCGCTGAAGGTTAAGGGTATCTAAGAGTAATTCGCTTTGAATAAATTGAACAAAAAACAACTCCTTGGCCCTAATTACGCCTTGGGTTTTTTGGTAAGCCAGTTGAAGTTGCTTGGATTGGTTATTAATTTGCTTTTGCTCAAAGATGCTTAGTCCGGTTAAAACTATGCACCCTGCAATAAATAGTATCCAATATGGCTTTATACCTTTTTTCAAAACAAGGCAGTTGTATTAAATTCTTTTGTGTGGCACCAAGTAGTTGGTTACGTAATCCATTACCCCATCTTCTATGGATGTAAAAGGATGATGGTAACCTATTGATCTTAGTTTTTTCATTTTAGCCTCGGTAAAATATTGGTATTTATCCCTAATATCTAGCGGGGTATCAATATATTCAATATGCAGTGGCTTGTGTAATGCGGTAAAAATGGCGTTTATTAAATCGTTAAAAGTGCGTGCCCGGCCACTACCTAAGTTATAAAGCCCGCTGTTTTTACGGTGTTCCATCAAAAAAATACAAACATTCACCAAATCCTTAACATACACAAAATCCCTAAGCTGTCCACCATCTTTATAATCAGGGTGATGCGATTTAAACAGTTTAACAACACCGGATTGTTGCAATTGGTTGTAAGCATGAAATACCACGCTGGCCATGCGGCCTTTATGATACTCATTAGGACCATACACATTAAAAAACTTTAACCCTGCCCAAAAATAAGGCTGTTGCTCTTGCGCCAGCGCCCATTGGTCGAAATCATTTTTAGATTTGCCGTATAAGTTTAAAGGCATTAACCGTTGTGGCAATGTATTGTCTATATCATCATACCCTAACTCTCCATTTCCGTAAGTTGCTGCTGATGAGGCATAAACAAGTGGAAGCCCCCATTTTACAGCTTTTAGCCACAGCATTTTACTGTAATCTAGGTTAAGTTCCTTTAATACAGCTTCATCACTTTCAGTGGTATCGGTTCGTGCACCAATGTGAAAAATGAATTGAATAAGTCGGTGGTTTTCGTCAATCCATTGAGCCAGCTCAGTACGAGGCACTTTGGTATTAAACGATTTGTTGGTTAAGTTTAAGTCTCGTTCAGGCATTCCAAAATCGTCAACCAGCACCAAATCATGGTAGCCTGATGCATTTAAGCCTGCTACTAGGCAACTTCCAATGAAGCCCTCAGCTCCGGTAATAATAATCATAGATTACAGCATCAATATTGCCCAAAAATAACAGTTATTGGCCCTAATACCTAAGTATTTTAAACTTTTATAAACAATTGTCTTTTAATCATGGCAAGTGCTTTATTATATTTGCAGCCGTTTTAAGCGTTATGCCAAGAAATAGAACTGTTTATATTACCCGTAAAGTACACTTTAATGCAGCCCATAAGCTGTATAATCCGGCTTGGAGCGAGCAGGAGAATGAAGCATACTTTGGGAAATGCGCCAATAAGTATTACCACGGCCATAATTTCGATATGTATGTAACCGTTAAGGGCATAGCAAGTGATGATACCGGAATGGTTATGGACTTAAAGCAACTTAAAACC
>RDYC01000346.1 GCA_004293295.1 Bacteroidota bacterium | reverse complement strand
ATTTCTGGGCCTTCTGTTGTGTGCGGTGGAAGTACCAATACTTATTATCATGGATGGGAATATCCAACTGCATCTTCGTCTGTTAGTATTTTACCTGCCGGCCCAATAGTTACTCCTGGAACTTATTCTTCAAGTATTCAGTTTCCGCTTGTGGCTACGGCAACAACTTATGTTATTAAGGTTACTTATAACCATGCCGTTGCAGCAGCTTGCTCCGGCTTTAAATACGATACAGTAACTGTTATTCCCAAAAACATCCCAGTATTTAGCATTCCACCGGGCAATGTTTGTGAAGGTGATACAATTACCTATACTGCCACGGTTCCTGATACACTCAACTATGATTGGAATGTAGTTGGTGGAAGTATTATTTCGGAAACCTATGTTGGAACAACATTAACCATAAAGGTACAATGGAACAGTACTGTTACGAGTAAGTTAACAATGCTTAACAAGGTTTGCGGAACAGATACTGCTCAAGCAATTACCGTTAATGGTAAGCCTGTGGTGATTATTTCAGCGACAGAACCTACTTGCAGTAACCCTACTGTTACCTTGCGTGTTGCACCTGTTTGGGCAACTTATGCTTGGTCAGGAGGAGGATCTACAAATACCAAAACTGTTTCAACACCGGGCGTTTACAGTGTAACCATAGGCAATGGTGTATGTTTCAATAGCGGAAGTATAAACGTGCCTGTTACAGTGCCTGTTCCTCCTGATGTTACTGGCTTTAATGTTTCAACGCCAATAAGCCTTTCTTGTCCTAAGTATCGCACCATTTGCCCTATTATTACACCGGGGTCGGGAACAATTACCAATTACAGTTGGACTTTCACTGGATTCACCATAAGTTCTTCAACGGCCACCTGCCCTGCGGTAGCCTTATCGGCTATTCCGGGACCATCAACAGGTACTTGGAAACTGGTTGTTACCAATAGCTATGGATGTAAAGATAGTTTAACTGGCAGCTTAACTGACAGTTGCATTGATTCTACTGGCCCTGGTACAGGATGTACCTCGGTGGCAACATTTAGTGCTACTTATAACCCATGTACCGGTCAGTTTACTAGCACTGGTACCAATTACACGGCTGTAACCTGGTACTTTGGAGATGGTAATTTTGGTAGTGGATTTAATCCTATCCATTTTTACAGCACAGCATGTAGCAAAACAGTTACGGCTTATGTTACTGATAACGGTACCCCGCGTTGTGTGAGGCCATTTACTTTTACCATAAATGTTCCTTATACGTTTGGCATACCTGAAATCACCACTTTAAATTCTGCATGCAATGGTGCTACAAGCATCACGGCAACAGGTGTTAATATTTGCCCAGGAAGCGGTTTAAGTGCTACTTATGCATGGACAATTACGCCAACTTCTGGCGGTGCCCCTGTTTATACGGTTACCACATTATCTAATACGTTAAATGTTGGAAGTATTGCGGCTATACCTGACGGGGATTACACAGCTACTGTTGTGATGACTATTGCTGGTTGCAGCAAAACAGTATCTGGTACGTTTAACAAAGGAGGGCTTACAGCTTACTTTGTAAGGGAGGTAATCCATTAATTAAATGGGAATGGAGTTTTGTTAGAGTAGGAGGCGGAGCATCTTTCTCTTCTTTCTTGCAAAACCCAACCGTTAACTTTACTGTTGCAGGTACTTATACTGCTACATTAATTGTTACAGATAATGCTCCATGTAAGGATACTTTTGTAACCTCATTTGTTATACAGCCTCCATTCAATCCGGGTAACATTCTAGTAAATGGAGTATCTACTCCTTCAAATACTAGTTTTGATATTTGCCCTGGTGCTCCATTTACATTAAAAGCTCCTTCAGGTGCTAGTTATTCATGGTCGAACGGAAGTAATGATAGTACTATTGTAATTACAGAGCCTGGCATCTATTACGTGACTGTATTTAATGCAAATAATTGTGCTGCTAAAATTGGCCCAATTACTATTAATTACAAACCTGCACCGGAATCTATTATTTTGTCAAGCCCTCCGCCATGCAGTCCACTGCTGTTAAGGGCATTCGCAGGAACAGGTTATTCATACTTATGGAACTACCCAGTTTCATCAACATCTACACAGCCTAATGTATCTGTTTTCAGCAGTGGATTGGTAACGCTTAAGGTAACCAACCTTTATGGTTGTTCAGCAACTACCTCACAGAACTTTACTATCAACCCAACTCCATTTGTAACCATTTCAGCGGCACCAACACCGTTTTGTCCAGGCAACACTGCTACTTTAACCGCTAATGTGTTTGGAGGAACAGGTCCGTTTACGTATTTATGGAATGAAGGCAGCACCTCTGCATCAATCCCTGTTTCATCACCTGGTCTTTATAAGGTAAGTGTATTAGATGGAAATAATTGTCCGGCAAAAACACAACTTGACTTACAGCCTGAGCTTCCTTCTGGCATGGATTTATTGCCACGTGGTTGTTATGATGTATGCGGTCAGTCGGTGACATTTTGTGCCGGAACCATGCCTTTTGGCTGGACTGGTCAATGGTACAAAGGTGCAAGTACTTTCGGTTCTCCAATATCAGGTGGAAGTCCTATTAACACTACTTTTGTTGGTTCAGGAACATACACTTTACATTACATTCCTGTTAATCCGGCAACTGCTTGCTCTGCGGTTTCAGCGCCAATTACTATTAATTTTATTACGCTGCCAACCTTTACTATTAATCATAACGGGCCAACAGTTATTTGTGCAAACTCAGGAATTGGTGTGGAACTTTCTGCTAACATACAGAGCCCTATTTACAACTACACTTGGTATCTTGGCGGTAGTGTTGTTGGTTCTGGTTACACATATACTGCTTTAACTGCCGGTGTTTACACATTAGTGGTTTCTAAAGGTGCTTGCTGCAGCACTTCGGTTTCTATAACCATTACGGAAGAAAACTGCTGCTTTGAAAATCCTAATGTGCCTTACACGCCAATCTTATCAGACTTGGTAATCTCAAGTAATACTTTCTGGTTTAACAAATATTACATTGATGCAACGGTAACTGTTGTTGGTAATGCAATATTGGATATTACCAATGTTGATTGTGTATTTGGACCTAGTGGTAAAATTGTGTTCAAAGAAGAATCATTCTTGCGTTGCAACAACTCAGTGCTGCGCCCTTGCGGCAAAGATGATGTTTGGCAAGGTTTAGATTTCTATGACAGGTCTTCAGGTTGGATTAACACCACTACCATTAAGAATGCCATTATTGGTGTTGAGATTGAAGGTAACAGAAGCGGAGTTCGACTAACTGATAACTCATTCATTAAATGTCAAATTGGTGTTTCAATCTTAAAATCTGATGAGCAACAATCAATTAGTGGAAATACTTTTGAAATTGACGAATCGCAGTTGCGTTATCCAGGTAATCCTAATGAGTATTGGGGTATTAAAATGTATGATGTGCGGATGAAAGGATTAATTGCTCAAAATCAATTCAGGCATGTTCAGCCTCAAGGTTCAAGCAATTACTATCTGGGTATTTACTTAGAGTATGCAAATGCTACCATTTCAGAAAATCAGTTTAATGACATGCATCGTTCTATTGATGTAACCAGAAATAGGGATGTGGTTGCCATTGAAAAGAACGAAATGAAAATTAATACGCTTAAAGAAGTATACGACAAATACCAAATTAGGGCAACTGATTGCGAACTTCCTGTGTTGATTTACCAAAACAATATGGATAATGGCTTAGGCAGGAGCTCTTGGGCAAGTGCAATTTATTGCCAAAAAACATATCGTACCCATATTAAAGACAACAAGTTGAACGGTTTCCTCAATGGTATTTTTGCAAGATATACCTCTGAAACCAACATGAACTCAAACACCATTACCAATAGTATCAGTGTTGGTATTACAATGGAAAGCACTGATCGTAATGTGGTTTCTTGCAATAACATCAATGCTATGAAAACTGATGGTATTAATAGAATGGGTATCTTGGAGGTTGATGGCAATGGCAGTGCCTTTGTATATTCAAATTGTATCTTTAATATGAATAATGCCATGTACTTCCAATCTGCTGGGTATGGTAGTTATAATCTCCCAATGATTTACAACAATTATTTGTATAATTATGATGAAAACGGGTTGTACAACTTTGGCTATACTGGTGCATTGGGGAATGTAGGTGGAGCAACTGATGCTGGTAGAAATACCTTTATGAGCAATAATGGTGCTATTGGAACACTTGACATCAACTCAAATCCGGTAATTAGTGAAGATGGTAACTTTGGTGTATTATTTACCAGTGGAACATTTACCTCATCTCCTCAGGACATCTTCTACTCTACTGCAGCTTGCGGACAACAAATACAAGGTACTTACCCTAAAAACCAACTTGATAGGTATAACACTTGTGATATTTATTATTTGGACAGATGGGTTTACAAAACGGCTAATGGTTTGTATGCATTGCGCGACCTTCAGGAGAAAATTACACCTGTTACCATAAACGAGGCTGTTGATGCCAAAAAAGATGAAATCATCGGTCAAGCTAGCGCCCAAATGACTAAAAACTCAAGCTCTGCTTTAGAAGTTGGTCAGGCATTACTTGACTCTAAGATGGATCGTAATTTGGTTGCACGCATTGTTACCACCAATTGTTTAAGTGTAAACGCACCGCAATTGGCGTCTAACTTCTTATCATCACCTCAACTTGCCGGCATTAACAGTGATTTAAGAACAGTGTTAGGAATTACTATTGAACTAGCTATCAATCCTAAGTTAACTGCACAACAGTTTAGTACATTGAGTGCTATTGATAATTTGGAAAATGAATACAGCCCAATTGCCAGGGATCTTATCCATGGTAAAACAGGCGGACATGATTATAAATTCCCTACATTGGAAAAACCACAGGTTGATTCGGACAAAACAAATGTAGTATCAAAACTTGGCAACAGCTTATCTGTTTATCCTGTTCCGGCATCGCAAAACATTAGTGTAAAACACCATGTGAAAGATGCAAATGTGCAAGGATTAAAAGTATTATCTGTTACCGGTATTGAAATTACCAACTATAAATACACTGTTCAATCTGGTATTGTTACTATTGATGTTTCAGCTTTAGCTGATGGGGTTTACCATGTAATCCTGTTAACTGACAGCAAAACAGAACCTACCATGCAAGGTCGGTTTATCAAAATGAGATAACCCGATTTGTTAATCAATAAAAAGCCGCCTCAACAAGTTGAGGCGGCTTTTTTATTCTTCTTTATCAAAATAAATTTTGTAATATTTTTTTCCTGACTCATCTTCTCCTCTTTCAATTAAATTGCGGTTGCCATGGATATAGATGTGAAAGTTTTTATCCAGTTTAAGTACACTTTTAAATACTTTGGCTTGTTTTTTAACAGCTTGAATATTGATATCAAAGCCGTCAGCTAAATCCAAATCGGCATCATGTTGCATATTGGATTTAAACTGCTGAAATGATTGAATTACACTTTTATCTTCAAAAACAGTTGCGGCAAAATCTTCAGCAACAAACCTTTCATTTTCTTTAAAATAATTAACCGACTTATTTAACAAATCTATCTGGTCGGCTTTAGTTACTTCAAACTCCTCTTGTAATTGCTGTGTAACATAAGCTTTGGTTACACCAAGGAAATTACGGGTAAAATTGTAGTCGTCTGCACAAGTTTTTAGCTGAAGGAAATCATCTTTCCAATAATTAGCTTCAGCACCTCTGCCTGCCTTATCAATAATGGCTACTTTAAATCCTGTTTCTTCGTTTAGGTTAAATATGATACAGCCTTTATCCAGCTTGTCTATGTTAATTCCCGAATCGGCTGTTAAATCATATTCCTTCCCTTTCCGATTTGTTTTAATGAATGATTCTTTTTGTTCAGACTTAAAAACACCAACTGCATCACACATCTCTTCCCCTAACCTAACATTGTTTAATAACACTACAAATAAATCGCCATCTTTAATATTGGGGTGGTTGGTTGATTCGTACAATTGTTTTGCAATATTGATGCTTTGCACATGGAACCCCGAATGGTTACTGAATATTTGATTGGCATAGGTGTATACCGGATTTAAACCTAGATCATTATTGCTTGATGTAAATTGCCAAAACTCCTGTTGTGTAAAGGGCTTAAGAAAATAATGCTGCAACAAACTTAACAGGTTTTCATCTTCAATATTGAGACTTTGAATGGAGGCATAAATTTGCCCATTATTGGTTTTGTTGCCAACTTCATGAACACTCATGGCAACAATATTGCATATGCTAAAATCTATTATCATGTTTAAACCGGGCTATAAGCGTGTAATATTAGTTAAGTTCGGGTATTAAAAACAAGTTTAACCTGTTAATCTTGCTCAAACTCCAGTTCGTCTGAGTCTTTTTCTTTTTGTTTAATGGTATTCTCAGGTGTAATGCCTAGTTCCTTCTTAATAATTTCTTTGATGTTCTGCTTTTCTATTTTAATATCTTGTTTAAGCTGCTTTTTTGTTTCTCGCCTATCATGAGTAACCTTAATGTTATCAATAGGTCCTTTCATGGATAGGTATAAGTTTGCTCCACCTTCTGTTGTTTCTTCGTTAAACTCATTCTCCATGGGTTTACGCTTTTTATTTAACAAGTCGTTAAGCCTTACTTTTAGCTTATAATCTAAGAAATTTTCTAAGGTGTGGGTACCTTGCATGGTAATGTTTAATGCGCTGTTTTTTATCTCAAATGTTGGTATCACAATGGTTTTATCTTTTATCTGTATGGTGTTTTTTAAGGTCGCAAATTTCACATTCCTTAATTCAGCTACATCAATATACTTGCTCAATGACTCCAAGGGTTTAAACCCATTTAGTTCTCCGTTGTCAAGTTGTATATTGGCCAATACATATAGTTTATTCAAGTCGCATGCCAAATTATTACTCCACACACTTGCCATATCAACAGTACCTTCTAAATAACCTTGAATATTTTTGTCGGTAAGTTCCGTTTGTCCAAAATTATTGCATACCTTAAAGAATTGGTTCATATTAATATGAATAAGATTTGCAGAAACACTCATTAGAAATCGCCCGTCCGGAGCATTTTCAACTTGACCATCTAAAGTGATTTTTCCATCTAATGCTTCACTAACAAAATCTTCTACTTTAATCTGCTTACCCGTCCAGTTAATTACAGCAGTGGTTTTTTGTGCCATAAACTGATTGTACTTAAACTTACCCGCCTCAACAACTGCATGTAGCACAACGTTATCAGCAAGTTCAAATCCTTGCTCTTCATTTTTGGTCTTGTTTTCGACACCTGAAAACATGAAGTGGTTTAAATCAATGAAATCTGATTGATAAAGAATATCCGCTATCAGCACTTGATTATCTAACAATACATATGGAAT
>RDYC01000345.1 GCA_004293295.1 Bacteroidota bacterium | reverse complement strand
TGGGTACTCCAGAACAAAACCTTTGTTGAGGGGTGGTTATTATGTGCATTTAGAGCCAAACAACAGCTTTGTGGGTGGTGGATTTTGGGGACCAAACCCGGCAGATTTGTTGCGCATTCGCAAAGAGTTTGAAATGGACACCACTGAAATTGAACGCATAACCCGTAATAAAACGTTTGTAAAATACTTTGGAACACTTGATGGAGAAGATGCCGTGAAAACTGCTCCCAAAGGCTTTGATAAAAACCACCCTGCTATTGACTTCATCAAGAAAAAACAATTTGTGGTGCGGAGACCATTTACGGATAAGGAAGTATTGTCTGGCCGTTTTGAGCAAGAAGTGCTATTAACCTTTTTAGCCATGAGACCTTTTTTTGATTACATGAGCGATATACTGACTACAGATTTAAATGGGAAATCGCTTTACTAAATAGCCTTATCTTAAAGTCCTTTTAACCATACGAAACCACACAACAATTTCAATCTAACCAAAACTTTCATGTACATTTGTGTTGGGTAAACGTGGCCGTATGACCACAATTAACAACACCCAAATCGTGATAATCGGATTCACTATATTAAAAAAACATTTCACCCTACTGGGCATAGCTGTTGCCTTGTTATTGTTGGTTATGGCCTCATTCACTTATCCCGGGGGCACACCAAGCAACCCATTAACTGTTGGTTACCGCTTCACCGAAAATTACATCAGCCACCTGTTGGAAATAAATGCCTTAAACGGACAAGCCAACACCGCACGACCTTGGGCGGTGGCAGGGGTGCTGCTATTTGGCATTACCATTGGCTTATCCATGGTTGAGTTTGCCAAAAAAATTCCCCTTAAAAGTGCTTCTGTAGTAATTACATATGGCGGCCTATTGCTAACCCTGTTAGGGGTTTTAGTAACCATTCCTTCCCTACACCATTTAGTGGTTACCCTAAGCAGTATAATTAGCTTAATTGTTTTTTTCTACATTACTGTGATGCTTATCAAATCGAAACTAACCACATTAAAAGTATTGTCTGTGTTGTTTTTAATGGCCCACTATGTAGCCTGTTATCAGTTTTTTACGCGAAGCTATTTAGAACACCTTCCCCTAATGCAAAAAATCATTCATATCAGCCAAGTATTTTGGTTGTTGGGCTTGCGCTATTTTACACACAAACAAGATTTTGAACATATTACTTAATCAGCTGATAAAAATCCTCCTCACTTCATTGTCTGATAAATGCTTGTAGATTTTCACCCCATTCGTCAATCGTTGTTAAAACGTTACCCTTTTACAGAAAACGAACTATACGCTTTTGAACAGGAACTAAATGTGCTTAAACACCCTAAAAAAACAATGCTATTGTCCCAAGGTGAAGTTTGTAGCAACATCATATTTCTGCTTCAAGGAAGTATAAGGTTATTCACCTCAATAAATGAAACAGATACCACCCTTCACTTTTTTACGGAAAATACTTGGGTGGCCGATTTGGAAAGTTTGCTTACGCAGAAACCATCTACAAATTATCTTGAAGCCATTGAACCGATTACCACCGCGCAAATTACCTTACATCAATTGCATAGACTCATGCAACAATTCCCTCATTTTAACATGTTAAATGGCTTGCTTGCAGATTTTAACATCACACCCAAATTTAACCATACAAGTCCTGACGAACGTTACCAAAGTCTACTGCGGGAACACCCTGAATGGATCAAACGGTTTGCCCAAAAACAACTGGCTTCTTACTTGGGTATAACGCCAGAAACATTAAGTCGCGTTAGAGGCCGTTTAGGTTAATTTCTTGATTGCAATCAATTTTTATTGCATGGAAGAAGCCACACCTTTGCCCTTATAAAAAATATTGATATGCAGTTAAGCCAATCTTTCAGTGCCAAAAATATCGTTGGAAAAGCTTCTTTGATTTTCCCACTTTTGTTGCTCATTGCCTTTGCCATGCACTTACATTCCTTTAATGATTTTTTTACTTTACATGTAAATAAATCGGCATATAAATCCGATGCATTGTTTGAGGAATTAATTTATCGAGGAGGTTATGCCTTTATTCATGCCCATGCATTGGCTTATGCCAGTGTGCCATTTATGCTGATTACGTTGTTACATATGGGTTATTCCTTATTTAAAAAATACCCTGCTTTATCCATGATAGGCGTTGGTATAGGCGTTTTAGGCATTATTGCCCTGGCCGGATTCTTTGGCGCATGGCTCTCCTTTTCGGCCATTTCTAAGGTTCAACCTCAGCATTATGAAGGAGCAAAAGCCACTCTTTATGAACTTACCCGGATGGCAGGAATATTAAAAATGCTTACCCAATTCACTTATTTAACATTTTTCGGATTCATGGTATTGGGTATAGGCTTTTTCTTTACTCCTCATACACCAAAATGGTCGCCCATTTGCATATGCTTAGGTTGTGTGCTGCTCATAGCCTTTATGGGATTACCGGGTTGGATGTTTGCAGGTTCATTGCTTATACTTGCCGGACTTATTCCCATTTGTAAATAGTTTATTCTTCATTCACTTCATATATGCTTACTCAAATTTGTCCGAAACTTCCCATGCGCTCTAAGCTCATCACTAAACAGTTTTATGTAGGAAAACTTGGTTTTGAAGAATTTGGCAGTGCCGACTTTGCAGGCTACCTAATGGTGCAAAAGGATAACCTACAACTGCATTTTTTTGAATTTAAAACGCTTGATCCTCTTCATAATTATGGCCAAGTGTATATCAGAACTGATGATATTGAAGCCACTTATCAAGAACTTGTGCAACGAAATGTGCCCATTCATCCTCATGGGCATTTACAAACCAAACCATGGGGACAAAAAGAATTTTCTCTACTTGACCCTGATCATAACCTGCTCACCTTCGGGCAAACAGTGGAATAAATAACACGCATACCTACTTGGCAATCACCACAAAACTGTACGAATGATAACTATCCATATATTTGATCATTATGATGAAAGACCTTTGGATAAAAAATGGTTATGAGGCGTTTGCCCTTAACGGTGACAAAAGCCTGAAGGTAGAGGTTTTGGCCAAACAATTGGGCATCAGCAAATCTTCGTTTTACCACCATTTCTCGGAAATGGATGTTTTTATTGAGTGTTTGCTTAACCACCACCTGAAACAATCGGAAATTATTGCGGAAAAAGAACGCAAGGCAAACCACATTAACCCCGACTTAATTGACATTTTAGTTGAGCATAAAATAGACTTGCTTTTTAACCGACAACTGCGCATTAACCAACAAGTTGACTGGTATAAAAACACCTTGCAACAATCAACCTTGGTTATTGGCAATGCCTTTGTGCAGCTATGGATGAAAGACCTGAACCTTACACAACGTCAGGTAGAAGCCTTGTTTGAACTGGCCCTTGAAAATTTCTTTTTACAGATTAACCAACACCACTTAAACCACCAATGGCTATTGCAGTACTTTGATAACCTGAAAAAAATTGCCAAAACTTTTGAGCCATGATTGTACGGTAGCGTCTACAATTGCTCCGGGCGCGTGTGTACTTTTGCCCCATATTTAAACAATGGCATGACACACCAACAACACCAATCCTACTTAAAATTTACTGCATGGGTAGTGGGCTCGTTTGGCCCGATTTTCTTTTTAGGCACCATGTTACCCACTGCAGAACCGGCAAGGCTTACCTTGGATTTGTTGAGTTTTCCATTAGATGGTGTCCAAAGTTATGAGGCCCCAACAACCCGCTTTTTATCGGCATTAACCGGAGGTTTTTTATTTGGGTGGGGAGTGTGCATTTGGTGTTTACAAAAATGGGTTTATGTAAAAGCCCCGAACGAAGTGCGGAAGGCTGTATTGGCAGGCATTTGCGCATGGTTTATGCTGGATAGTGCAGGTTCAATTGCCTCCGAAAATCCTTCAAATGTATGGTTTAATGTGTTGGTGCTGCTACTTGCTGTTGGCCCCCTTTGGACTCCTGCCAAATCTGTTTAATGTTTAATTACTAAGCTTAAATCCTTGATAATGAAAAATGCAAAACTTTTAAGTGCGTTACTTATTGCGCAAACATTTACCTTATTGCTTTACACCGCTTGGGCATTCACCAATGAAGGAGCAAACCTATTCAGTACTTTTTTCGCCAACATACAAGCCATGGGTTGGAGTGGGCAATTTAATGCCGACTTTACTTGTTACCTGCTGCTATCCGGCTTATGGATCATGTGGCGCAACCAATTTACCCGCTCATCAGTGCTGCTTGCCATGTTGGCAAGTATTATCGGTATCCTATTTTTTGCGCCTTACTTGTTGTACTTGATTACTAAGGAAAATGGCAACCTTAAGCGGGTTTTCATAGGCAACCATTAAACAGATTTACCATTTAAAGAAACTGCAAACCATTGTTTAGCATAGTGGTTAAACACCCCCTGGCGTTATCTTTATACCTTCTTTATACTTAAGTTGCTATTTTTGCCCATCAACGTACCCTATTTAGTGAAATTAGTCAACGCTCGAACGCTTGGTTTACGGTACCAGTTTTTAATCAGTATTGCCCTGGTACTTATCATCTCCGCTACTTGCTATTGGGGTATACATGTTATCGGTTATAAAACCGTTGCACTAATTTTATTGGTTACGGTTTCATTGGTGGCCATGTTGTTTGATATTTTACCTGTATTGAGTGCGGCCATTTTGAGTGCTTTAATCTGGAATTTTTTTTTCATACCGCCTGTTTTCACCTTTCACATCACCAATGCCGAAGATCTGCTGATGTTTCTTTTGTACTTTTTTATTGCACTGGTTCATGCCGTACTCACCTTTAAAATACGCAAAGAGGAAGCCAAGGCACGAGATAAGGAAGAGCAAGAAAATGCCATTAAATTGTACAATACACTACTCAATTCCCTTTCGCACGAACTGCGCACACCCATTGCCACCATTATTGGAGCCGTTGATGCCTTGAAAGAAAACAAGGGAGAAATTTCAGCGAACAACCAAAATGAACTGTTAAACCAAATTGATATTGCCAGCATAAGACTAAACACACAAGTAGAAAACTTGTTGCACATGAGCCGACTCGACAGCGGAATATTGAAATTAAATTTAGACTGGTATGATATGAATGAATTGACGAATACAGTTATTCAAAAAATTGCAATCCCCTATAAACAAACCATTCATTTTGAACCCGATGAAAACCTTGCCTTAATTAAATTTGACCGGGGACTGATGGAACAGGTTTTGCAAAACTTGCTCCATAATGCCATTAACTATACCCCTGAAAACAGCACCATAAACATTTTTACCCATTTAAAATCCGGCAAGTGCATCATTGTTGTAAGCGATAACGGCCCCGGAATTCCCGCAGGAGAAATCAAGTACCTGTTTGATAAGTTTTACCGATTGCCACAAACCAAAGCGGGAGGAAACGGCTTGGGATTATCCATTGTTAAAGGCATTGTAGAAGCTCATGGTGGAACCGTAATAGCCACAAACAACCAAGAAGCAGGTGTTACATTTCGGGTTGAATTTCCTGCTGAGGTATCACACCTAAACCACTTAAATGATGAATAAGGCAGAGATTTTAATTATTGATGACGAACCCCAAATACGCAAGTTGCTTGAAATTACATTAGAGAGCAATGATTATAAAGTTTGGCAAGCCGATACCGGAAAAACCGGCATTGCCATGGCTGCTCATCACCCACCTGAGTTAATATTGCTTGATATAGGGTTGCCCGATAAAAACGGACTCGAAGTGCTAAAAGAATTGAGGACGTGGTACAATAAAGCCATTATCATGCTTTCTGTTCAAAACAGTGAAACGGCCATTGTTTCCGCATTGGATAATGGGGCAACTGATTATTTAAG
>RDYC01000344.1 GCA_004293295.1 Bacteroidota bacterium | reverse complement strand
ACTTCTGATGATTGATCTATCAATACATCAATTTCATTTCCGGTTCTGTCTCTCCAATAAAATAAATTACTCCGCTGTCCATTATTAAACCTGGTTTTAAGCAACTCCAAAATGATTAAGTTTTCAAATAAGGCACCTCTAAGCGGATGTGTATTTACATGCAATTCTGTTTCTAACTCTAATAATGAACAACATAACCCGGTATCATAAAAGTACAGCTTGGGCATTTGAGTAAGTCTTTTGCCAAGGTTATTATAAAAGGGTTGTAGCCTAAATGCAATAAAGCTAGCCTCTAAAATCCCGAACCAACTAATGATAGTCTTTTGATCTACACCAGTATCGTTGCTAATGGATGTGTAATTCACTTCTTGGCCAACTCGGGTTGCGCAAATTTTTAAAAATCGTTGAAAAAGACCAAGGTTGGCAATGTTTTTAATTTGCCGCACGTCTCTTTCTACATATGTCAATAAGTAGTTGGGATAATAATCGGCTGGGTTTATTTTCCGATCATATAAGCGGGGGTATCCTCCGTTTAAGATCAGCTTGTTTAAACGTTGCTTTCCATATTTACTACCTTCCAATTCTTTATAACTAAATGGAAGAAGGTGAATAAAGGCAATACGTCCGGCTAATGTTTGTGAAATACTTTCGAGTAGCAGTAAGTTTTGAGAACCTGTGATGATAAACAATCCTACTTTATTGGGTTGGTCATCAATAACGCCCTGCATGTAAGATAAGAGCTGAGGCACACGCTGTATTTCATCAAATATAGCACCCGTTTTATACTGACTAAGAAATGCTCTGGGGTCTTTAGTAGCCAACAATACGTTATCCTGATTTTCGAAACTGATATAAGGCTTCTTAGGAAACAGCTCTTTAGCCAAAGTGGTTTTACCCGATTGCCTTGGGCCTAATAATCCTACTGCGGGGAATTTCCTAGCAAGTTGTTTTATTTTACTTGTAGCAGCTCTTTGTATCATGATACAAAGCTAGTAAAATTTGACAAATTCGGAATCAGATTCCGAATTTGTCAAAATATTATTTTATAAATAATTAATAATCAAATTGTTATATAAACAGCTATTTCGTACAGAGGCTATAAATTATTTTATAGTATAGTTTTTATATTCAACTCATTCATTTGCTTTTCATCTATGGTTGAGGGAGCATCTATCATCACATCACGGCCACTATTGTTTTTAGGGAATGCTATAAAATCACGAATAGAGTCAGCACCACCAAAAAGAGAACATAACCTGTCAAACCCAAAAGCAATACCAGCGTGTGGTGGCGCACCATATTCAAATGCATTCATTAAGAATCCAAATTGATGCTGAGCTTCTTCTTTAGTGAATCCAAGTATTTCAAACATACGGGCTTGTAGGTCTCTATTAAAAATACGCACACTTCCACCACCAACTTCCACTCCGTTAATTACCATATCATAAGCATTAGCTCTAACATGGCCTATTTTATTGGAATCATTAAGGAGTTCAATATCTTCAGGTTTAGGTGAAGTAAATGGATGATGCATAGCGAAGAACCGATTTTCCTCTTCGTTAAATTCTAATAGTGGAAAATCAATAACCCATAAGCAAGAGAACTTGTTTTTATCGCGCAAGCCAAGGCGTGTTCCCATTTCCAACCTTAGTTCATTTAGTGCTTTACGTGTTTTATCAGCTTGTCCGGCAAGCAATAAGATTAAATCTCCAGGTTGTGCATTAAATGCCTCAACCCACAATTTTAGTGCTGTTTCATCATAAAATTTATCTACCGATGATTTGATTGTTCCATCAGCTTGAACTCGTGCATAAACCAAGCCTGTTGCACCAATTTGAGGTCGTTTAACAAAATCAGTCAGTTCATCCAACTGCTTGCGGGTATAGTCAGCACAACCTTTGGCGCAAATGCCAACTACCAGCTCAGCGTTATCAAATACAGGGAAGTTTTTCCCTTTCACCACCTCGTTCAACTCCACAAACTTCATGTCAAATCTGGTATCTGGTTTATCACTGCCATAAAATTTCATGGCATCTGCATAAGTCATGCGCGGTAAGTTGTTTATTTCAATTCCTTTTACTTGCTTAAACAAATGCTTCACCAATCCTTCAAACATGTTCAAAATATCTTCCTGCTCCACAAAGCTCATCTCACAATCTATTTGCGTAAATTCAGGTTGGCGATCAGCGCGTAAATCTTCATCCCTGAAACATTTCACAATTTGGTAATACCTATCAAACCCGCTTACCATAAGTAATTGCTTAAAAGTTTGCGGAGATTGCGGCAATGCGTAAAATTCTCCCGGGTTCATCCGGCTTGGCACTACAAAATCTCTTGCTCCTTCTGGAGTTGATTTAATAAGTACGGGGGTTTCTACTTCAATAAAATCTTGAGCATCCAAAAAAGTACGCGTTTGTTGTGCTACTTTATGACGCAATTGAAGATTAGCCCTTACACTGGCCCTGCGCAAATCTAGGTAGCGATATTTCATGCGTAAATCGTCACCTCCATCTGTATTTTCCTCTATGGTAAAAGGCGGGGTAACGGATTCATTCAATATGTCAAATGCCGTAACTACAATTTCAATATCTCCCGTGGCCATTTGACTGTTTTTGCTTTCACGTTCTTTAACCAAACCGGTTGCTCTTACCACGTATTCTCTTCCGAGTTTTCGCGCTTGTAAACACAAATCTGCATTGGTATCCATATTAAAGGCAAGTTGGGTAATGCCATAACGATCTCGGAGGTCAACAAATGTCATGCCTCCTAAATCGCGGCTTTTTTGCACCCAACCGCATAAAGTTACCGTTTGGTTAATATGTTCAATGCGTAATGTTCCGCAAGTATGTGTTCTGAGCATGGTAAATAATTAAAGCTAATTCGCGCAAAAATAAGCAAACCAAGCTGATAATAAATAAAAGCCTCTGATTAATTGATAAATCAGTATAATGATTTGATTAAAAAAGTATTAGGTGCGCAATCTTAAATTTTGTATGCTACTATAAGTTGATTAAACTCATCTTTACGTTCGCGCGAAAGGTTGACAATGGCACCATTCTCCATTTCAATATGCCCCCCATCTTGTTTCACATACTGTTTAATCCGGGTAATGTTTATAAGGAATGAGCGATGTATTCTAAAAAAGTCGTTCGATGGGTTAAGGTTGTTTTCGAACTCTTTAATTTTTTTGCTGATTAAAAACTTTGTACCATCTGCCATAAAAATATGTGTATAGGAGCCATCTGCTTCCAAATAAATAATATCTGATGTCGCAACAAAAACTAATCCTTGAGCCATAGGTAAGGCAATTTTTTTGATAGTCTTACTTTCAATATTCTCTTTTAATGTCACTAGTTTTTCCTTTGTCTGGGTATGTCCGTGTAGTTTTGTTACTTTATCAACAGCTAGTTGCAGTTGGTCTATTTGTATTGGCTTGAGTAAATAATCAATAGCACTAACTTTAAAAGCCTGTACAGCATATTCGCTGTAAGCCGTAGCAAATATTACATCAAAAGTAATTTCGTCAAAAAAATCGAGGAGTTGAAAGCCAGTGTAACCAGGCATTTCAATGTCAAGAAATACGATATCAGGTTTATGGTTATTAATGGCTTTTATTCCTGAGAGCACATCTTCTGCTACTGCAATTACCTTAACGTTAGGGCAGTTCTCGGCAAGTAGCACTTCCATAATGCGTCTTGCTTTTGCTTCATCATCAATAATAACAGCCGTAAATATCTTATCCATGTTTTGCTCTTTGCAAATTAAAGGTTCGTTTTCTGGTATCAAAACAAATTTTGTACTAACTAACAACAAACCAAACTAAGTAGCCGCCATTAACATAAATGCAGTTTACGAAATGCGCTTTTGACTTCATTAACCGTTGCGGTTTGCTTTTTTGGGCTTTATGAACTGGAAAAAGCTCTTGGTATATTTAGGCAGTCTTTCGTAAGTAAGTAGTTGCAAATTTGAGCAATGAAATTAAAAATAACAATGGAATACTTATTACGAATCATCCTTGTAGCATTAATGCTATGGGGCGCATTTTTAAAGAGTAATGCGCAAAACACAGTACAAATCAAACAAGTTTGGAAAAGGCAATTAAGTAACAGTACTGGTGATGAAATTTTAAATGACATGGCTGTGCATCCAGATGGTACGGTATTGGTTGGTGGTAGATATACCGGAACTAGTACGGCTAATGTTGGCGGACAAACGCTTCCCATCCCTGGGGCAAGCGATGCTTTTTTGGTGCAATACGATAAAAATGGGACTGCTAACTGGGCTTCACGATTTAGTAACAACAATAACGAATCATATTTTGGGGTGGCCTATGGCGCAAATAAAAAACCTTTTGCTGTGGGTGGCACAAACACTGGTATTGCCAATTTTTCTTATGCCAATTTATTGATATCTTCTGCTGACGCAGGAACCGGTACTTTAACAAACAATACTTCAAGCAACGGCATAAACATAAATAACTTTTTTTGTGTTACTAGTGATGAAGCAGGAATGGTGTATGGTGGAGGTTGGTTTAACATGACTAATGCCGGCTTTTTTCAGTTTAATTTTGGCCGAACCCCAGCGGTATCATTGCTAGGAAACGGAACCCAACAAGCTATGATTGTCAAACACAATGACGACCGCACGGTAAGGTGGGTATACGGATTTGGCAGTACAGGCTCAGATCAAGTTAGGGAAATAGTAGTTTCAAATGGGTTTATTTATGCAGTTGGTACCTTTCAAGGAACGGTTGATTTTAACTCAGGGGCAGGCACATTTAATTTAACGGCACCAACCGGAGTTGACAATGGATTTGTATTAAAACTGGATACAGCGGGAACTTTCATTAATGCATGGTCATTGTCATCGAATAGCGTAACAAATATTATGGATGTGGCAATAAATGACGCAGGACATTTGTTTTTGGCCGCATATATTAATGGACCAACTGATGTAAATTTAGGTGCAGGTACAAATACTATTAACTCTGTTGGTGGTGAAGATGCTTTATTGATAAAAATGGATACTACAGGTAATTTAATTTGGCACAGACAATTTGGTAATACGGGTAGTGAAAGAATACACCGACTTGCGCTAAATAAAAACTCGGATGTTTACATAGGAGGATATTTCACTTCTGCTTCTATAAACTTAGGTCATCCCACTAGCAACACATTAACTAACTCATCAACTACCTTAACTACCAACGATGCTTTTTTAGCGGGTTACGATTCCTCAGGAAACAGTCTTTGTGCCTATCGCTATGGTAGTAACAATGCCAATGATAATATATTAGCGTTAGCTTTTGATACTGCGCAAAATTTATATGTAGCAGGTTATTTTCAAGGTGCAATAGAAACGGAATTCGCACAAGGTTATTCCTCAGTTTCAACTGCTACGGGTGGGTATGATGCATTTGTGATTAAGTACAATACCGTATGTCCTTATTTAGCTAAAAGTTTGCCTGTTGATCCCATTGTTTGTAGTGGGAAACCAATTCGAATTAAAGTAGAAGTTTTTGGTGCGAATTTGGCTTATCAATGGAGGTTTAATGGTGCTACTATTAATAATGGTGCAAAATATGCCGGTGTAAATACCGATTCATTAACCATTACCAATTTCCAATCAACGGATAGTGGTGCTTACCATTTAAGTGTGAGCCGAAACGGCTGCCCAACGCTAAATACTGATAGCATGAGAGCCAGATTAAACAATGGAATTATACCTGTTGCGCCTGTGTTATACTACAAGTTTGATGGTAATTTAGTTGAAGAAAATGGAGGCACAACTACCAGCCCAATTGCTGCTAGTTACAATGCTGATAGGTTCCTATATTGATGTACCAAATGTATCAACTGCTAACTACACGGTTTCTATGTGGGTTTACCATACAATTAATATTGCGCAAACACTAATTTGGGGAGGAACAACAACACGAGAATTGCAAATTTCAGGAAACAAGCTTGGTATGTTTAATGGAAGTACTTTTGTTGATTTCGGTTATACGGTTAATAGTAGCACTTGGTATCATATTGCCTATGTAAAAAATGGCAGTAGGTGCATAGTATATGCTAATGGGGTAAAAATTTACGAAAATCCAACATTATTGCCATCTGGGGTAGCAACTGTTTCACACGTTGCCGGCACAACAAGTAATGATGGTTTGTTAGGCAGATTAGACGATTTGCGCATATATAATTCAGCTTTAACAGCCGAGAATATTCATACGCTATACCTAATGCCTCAACAAGTTACAGGTAACAAACAATTGGCCAGATGTGAGAATAGTAACGTTGTTATACAATCAAAAATAAGTGGTGCACAAAGTTACCAATGGTTTAAAAATGGTATAGCTCTCAGTAATAATGCTTTGTTTGCGGGTGTTACAACCGATTCGCTAACAATAACCAATGCACAGGCAGCCGAA
>RDYC01000343.1 GCA_004293295.1 Bacteroidota bacterium | reverse complement strand
GCAATAAGTTTGAACGATAATGATTGACGAGTTTTTTTTCACTTAAAACAAGGTCTTTAGGTTGATTTGCATTGGCTTCAGCAAGTTTATAATGCAGGTATGTTTTGGTGTTGTACAGCGCATCGGGTTCATAAACCTCCTTTAATTCTTCAGGAGTAACCTTATTATTCTTCAACATCCAATAAGCCATATACTCATAGTATAACTTTACTACCGGTAAAAGGTAAAATAGGTTCGTATTTAAGCCGGTCATGCCAAGATTAAAGTCATGTGCATAAGCATTGAAAGCCCTTGATGGGGATTCTAATGGCTCAAAATTGCTTTTGCTGATAGCGTACAAATCGTTTAAGCCATCCAGAAAAAATACTTGTTTTGGTCTATAACCCTTTTGCAGCAGTAAAATGAGTTTTTGCATTTCATTTTTTTGACAATAGGCAGGAACACCGAAGTTAACATACGAGTTAGCGGTATCCGCTTGATTTAAAAAGTAGGTGATGGTTTCATCGTGAGAAACACCTTCGCCAAAGACTGTGCTCCCTCCAAACAGCCAAATACTTTTGTTTATTTTTTGTTTGATGTTGGATTGGTTAACAAATGAATTGTATCTGCAATTTTCAAATCCAACATGGTAAAAACGGCCGTTGCACGGTATAGTCATAAATTCTAATACAGGATGAGATTGCACATTTGGTGCTTCTCGGTATAAAGCCATAATATCACTGATGGATTTTCCTTCATGTATTTTTTGAATTAATTCAGGTTTTTTCTTGGTGAGTTCTATATTGGAATAATAAAAAGCTTCAAGTTTTTCGCTTTTAGTGGGCAATGGTATAACTGATGCAATTAAATTGATTACAACAAAAAGAATAACGGTATTGGTAAAAATGATGGCAACGGTGGAATAATGTTTTTTCATACCAGATAAAATGTAAATCAGGCAAATTAAACATTATTTGTGCCAATTAAGGTGTTGTTTGTGCATCATTTAACCTTGGTTATAATAAAAAACCTACGCGATAAGGGTATTATCACGTAGGCTAAACTAACAAGGCATGCGCGCTTGTTACAACTAAGCTAACACATATTTACCATAAGAAAATCGCCTAAAGGTTATTTATGACGTTACATAATTACAAGAGTTTGTTACTCCTTAATCACCTTAATGTGTTGTACATAAGTTCCACTAACTAAAGTTACTACATAAAAACCTGTGGTTAACGTTTCAAGTTCAATGGTAGGATGATTTGCTCCAACAACCCCATTTTTAACTTCCTTACCATTCAAGTCTCGGATGGAATAGTTAGCTTTTTCCAACTGGCTGAGTTGAATGGAAATGTTATTGGTGAAAGGATTGGGGTAAACACTGAACATATCAGTTGTTAAGTCATTAACTCCAGAGTTAATGGGTACAAAGTTTCCTTGCTGACGCCAAATGCCAGCAACTCCGCCATTAAACCTGCCCACCACATAACCAGTTTTTGTAGGGGTAAAATAAACACCACGCATAATTACCGAAATGCTAAATTTTTGGTTTGTCCAGGTTGTTCCACCATCTACTGTTTTGTAAATAATGCCCTCCACGTTTGAGCCAACAGCATACCCAGTATCCGTATCAGTGAAATGCACTGAAAATAAAGTGGCATTGGTATCAATGGTTGTTTTGGTCCAGTTTGAACCACCATTAATGGTTTTATACATCACGCCTCGGCTGCCAACTGCATATCCTAAATTGGCATTTACAAATTGAAGGGAAAGGATGGTATTGTTCTCAAAGTTAGGTAAAGTAAGGTTTTGCCAGTTTTGCCCGCCATTTATGGTTTTTACAATACCGTTTGCAGAGTCACCGCCTGCAAAACCAATTTGTTCATTAATAAAGTGAACAGTTCTGTATGGGCTAGCTGCATTAAGTACCGAAGTCCAGTTAAAACCACCATCAGTTGTCTTATAAATGGTTCCAGAACTAAGCGTTTCTGTCCCCGTTTTTATTTGATCCCCAGTAGCAGCATATCCTACTTGTGATGATAAGAAATGCAATGAATAAATGTTTTTCGGAGTACCAGTAGTCAATGAATACCAATTCAATCCGCCATCAACAGATCTGGTCAATAATCCCCCATTTCCGGCTGCAAACACAGTATCCTTACTGGTAGGAAAAACGGTTAAAAAAGTTTGTGTGGTGTTTGTAGTGAGCAAACTCCAGCTAGTTCCTGCATTTACAGTTTTTAAAATCGTTCCGCCATTGCCAACGGCATAACCAATGCTATCATTAAAAAATCGCACTGATGTTAATGACTCCTGAGCGGGGTTGGGGATTACTCTTACCCACTGGGCAAATAAGTTTAAACCACACAAAAACGTAACTAAAGTAAAAATGGTCTTTTTCATAAATTTTTTTATGCGAAAAAATAATACAGGAAGTTTTTAAGGAAATTTATGGCCTTGAAAGAAGTCTTAAATCGTGATTTTAGACACTATTTTTTTTCGTACTTTTGTTATTCAATTGATTATCAGAAAGCTTTTTAAACTCATTGGGTGTAACACCCTCCAACTGTTTAAAGGCCGAAAAGAAGGTAGATCGGGAGTTAAATCCCACTTTTTCCGCTATACCCGTTAAGTTTAAATGATTCAACTCTGAATTGATTAAGTGCTTTTTTGCTTCTTCCACCCTAAATGAGTTAACAAACTGGTTAAAATTTTTCTTAGCATATTGGTTAATTAACCTTGATACATCTTTTATATGGAGTTCGGTCATTTCGGCCACTATAAATAAGCTGATGTCTTTGTTTAAATAAACGTGCTTCTCTATAAATAAATCACACACCAATTGATAATTTTTTAAATCAATCGCATTGTTTAACTGGTTTTCTTGCTTGGGTTCATCAGTGTTATCTAAAGGCAAAGCAAGGGTACTTTCTTGTGCTGTTAAATTATTGTTAACCGGGGTATTATTTAACAATAGCTCCTTATAATCATTTATTGGTAAAACAATTTCTTTTTGCAACAAACCACAGATAGATACCCAATAAATCCAAATTAAATTGGTTAAAGCACTCACATAAATTGCAATGCTCCTATTGCTTTCAAAAACAACGAAGTATGCAGCTAAAAACTCTATTAAAAAGTAAACAATAAGTATAAAGCCTGTTACTTTAATCCATTTCAATAATTTGCCATTCAAATTGGTATAAAAAACAGGAACAATTTTGCCGTAACCATTCACCAATCGTATGGATAACAAGGCATAAAATATGCTATAACAAGGCCATATAAAAGTATATAAAATCCCAAGAAATTCTTTACCAGCTACATTGTAAAATCTAAAGCGGGCATCATCTGGTAGTAAAAATATAATAAACAAAAATAAAAACTCAAACAGGCCGGGTAAAAGATGCGATAAATGCTTGCGTTTAAGCTGGTTAGCAACGCTTAACGCATAAAGATAAAAAATCGGAACAATAAGAAAGAAAAATCCAACTGGTGCATGTAACAGCCTCGGAAAAGTACTGATAATACCACTGAGCTTAAAAATCCAGGGAATCATACCAGATGCGCTAATAAACAAAAAGGCACTTAATAACCTGTTAGAATGATTGGGTAATGGCCTAAAGAAAACAATAACCGAAAAAACCATGGCTTGCGTAAAAGCAATAGCAATGATTAAAAATAGAAACGGTGATTGCTGCATTCTTAATTAATTTTTAGTGAAGATTAAACGCAACAAAATTATTACTTAGGTTTACAAACCCAATATACCATCTGCCAATTGCGCATTATTTAAGTTATTATTTGGTAAAATAATAAACCAGTTTTTTAATTACCTAAAACAGCAACAGGGTAATACTTCTAATAGGTGATTTACCAATTCATACGCAACGCAGATATAATCTTCGAAACTTTTTAATCAATAACATATCATTTATTTGTGCCAAGGGATATCCATTTCATCAATCATATTGGAAATTGGGTATCCGCATACCTGATTAGGGAAAATCGTAAAGTATTGTTTATTGAGATGATTGTGATAATCTTATCAGCTAATTTTTATATTGCAAGCTTAATCCCTAAAAGTACAGTGACAAATCCTTAACCATGGCCATGCATGAGAACGAATAACAGAAGTATCGTATATGTGTTTTTTTTGCTCTGTTGTGCGGGAATGATGTTGAGCACCTGTAAACATGAGCCGGAGGTATTGCCGATGCCACAAGCTGCGCTTGATAAATATGGGCTCACACTGAGGTGGAATAAAGGTTATGCCTCTGAAACCAAACAAATGGCAGAGACGGGATTTTTATGGGCATTGAGTTTTTTAGGGGCGGAACTGCCCAAAGGTGCGTTTAATCAAGCTGTGGTTTGGGATAACAACAACCTGATAGTAAATTTTAGCAAACTGGGTTTTAATGAGCAAGGTTTACAGGCCCTTTCAACATTGGTCGTACATTTTAAGCAAAGTGAGGAATATCAAAAGAAAGGAGCTATTGACCTTGGACGGTTTATTGCCCTAACCCTCAACTCTTCATACCACTATTATGCCATTGTAGGAATGCCCAAAACATTTCAGGAGTTTAAACAGGGTAAAGTACTCGATAGCAAACGATTTGCTGCAACCAATTCAAGCATTTCGCTGGTTGACAGGATAATTGAACTGCCTGATAGCAACAATACCGACTATAAAAAAAGCGCATACATTGCCAACGAATGTGAAGGTAGAATTAAAGAAGGCAAAGGGCAAACAGCTTATATTGAAGTAAAAGAGCAATTGCCTAATGGGCAATTTAGGTTTGCCATTTATAATAACAGCGGAGGCTTGCTCTCATCTTCAAAAGGGCCTGCCGGAAAACCTGCAAAATGCCTTTGGTGTCACGAAATAAATATTCAACCATTATTTGCCGAACAAACAGATGAACCTGGCTTTTATTCCGGTGAAATGTTTAACTATATCGTAAATCGTGATTTTTTAAGGTTAAAAAACTATAGAAAAACCTTGCAAAGCGATATAGATTTTACACGAAGACAAGACCATGAATATACCGAGTTGTTATATATTTCTTTTATGGAACCTAATGCGGAAAGGTTGGCATTAGAATGGGGAATGAGTTTGGACCTTGTAAAAGAAAAGCTTATTGGCCTACCAACCCATAAACATTCGGAATTTGAATATTTGGGTGAGTTGTATTTTCGTGATGAAATAGATAAACTAGCTCCTTTTTTAAGCCTAAAACCACCCACTTCAGCACGCGAAGAATCACTTTACGAGCCAAATCTTATTCAATAAAAATGGCCAATAAGCAAAAATCAATTGCTGCCGCTTATGCTATTATAAGTATATTCGTTTCAAATTGTGGTTTAATAGATTAATTTTGATGTTATTCATAGCTAATCCATCATCTAAAAAGAGACAAATTGAGTTTTTTTGAATCAAAGCTGTTTGTGCGTTCTTATCACATATTCGCACATAGTTCAAATTCGTTTTTGCCTGCTGTTACCAATATTCTTACCTCCGCCATTATTATCAGATTATTAAATCCAGAATGGTGGGGGCAAATTACTATTCTGCAACTATACATGTACCTGGCTACCCAGTTTTGTGCCTGGGGAAATAAAGATTCATTAATGAAATCGTTTAGTGATAACCCGTCACAAAAAATGTTTTTATGGATGGAATCATTTGGCAGCAGGTTATTTCTGCTGCTTCCTGTTATCATTGGAGCGTATTTTTTTTCTCATGATGTTGTTTCCATGTTGCATTTATCCGGTTGGATTATTTTACGCTACTTTTTACAATCATTCGAGGCAATCATTCTATTTTCAAGAAAGTTTATGGTAAGTATTTTTACCGATATTGTTGGATTAGTTGTTATTGTTACAGGACTTTGGGTTTTTAAAAATCAGTTGACATTTCATGAT
>RDYC01000061.1 GCA_004293295.1 Bacteroidota bacterium | reverse complement strand
AGTGTTTTGTAGAAGAAGCTTAACCCTACAATGCTCAAAAAAAGTATCTTCTTTACCATACTTATTGCTAGAATGTTATTGTTTTGGTGCTAATATTTTTATCAAACAATCAAAAAAACGTCCAAAGTATTTGGCTTGAACTTTTTTATTATAACGCAAAAAAAAGAGACTTGTGCGATAAACCTAGTATTTGATTGTTATTTTTTTGCAAATGCGTGCTCAAGAGCCTCAGATAGCATAAAAATCTTTAAGCGGGTTCAGAAATTTTGTTTTTTGGGTTCTAAAATCAAAGTGATGTGTCCAGAAAGAGTAAAAAACAATGAAAGTACAACCATTTGAGTCTAGTTTGCATCAAAAGCAAAAACTCTGAGAAAGTTGATGCTAACAGAAGAGATTTAGCCTTCGGCTTTTTTTTGCAGTAGAGGGTTGCTCGTATCGTTTTTCTTAAAGGTTTCGGTTTGAATATTGATAGAGGTTTCGTGAATGAGCAGGAAAATTTTTTGGACAATCTCTTGTTCAAGGCCAAGTTCTTTAGCCCATTGTGGGCGGGTCTGAAAAATTTCCGTCCAGCGTTCACGCTGGAAAATGGCCAGATTATGAGACTTCTTGAACAATCCTATATCCTCAACAAGCCTCATTCGCATGGCCAAACTTTCTATCATTTCTCGATCTAGAGCATCTATTCTGCTGCGCAGTTCTTCAAGATAGGAGCTGTCTTCTCTGTCTGGCGTGCTTTCCTGCCTGATACAGAGCTTTTGCAAAATATTTTGTAATTCTCTAGGCGTAACTTGTTGAGCAGCATCACTCCAGGCTTCGTCTGGACTTCTGTGGCTTTCTATCATTAAGCCGTCATAGTTCAAATTAAGTGCCTTTTGTGAAAGCGAATAAATAAAAGCGCGTTTGCCTGCGGTGTGGCTAGGGTCAAAAAACAAAGGAATTTGAGGTAGTTGGCTTTTGAAGTTAAGAGCCAACTGCCATTGAGGCGGATTGCGATATTTCTGTTCACCTAAGGCAGAAAAACCTCTATGAATGGCTGCAAGCTGGCGTAAACCACTTTTGTAAAGTCTTTCAAGAGCACCCACCCAGAGCGCGAGATCAGGATTTATGGGGTTTTTGACCATTACTGGTATAGTCACGCCTCTAAGG
>RDYC01000342.1 GCA_004293295.1 Bacteroidota bacterium | reverse complement strand
TGCAACTCGAAAAATTTAACTACGACAACAAAATTGTAAGGGACTTTGGAATAGCCACCATCATTTTTGGTGTGGTCGGCATGTTAGTAGGCCTACTGATAGCAGTGCAGCTTTATGAGCCTGCTGCAAATCTTGGAAATCAATACACCAGCTTTGGCAGGGTGCGGCCATTGCACACCAACGCAATTATTTTTGCGTTTATTGGGAATGCCATTTTTATGGGTGTTTATTACTCATTGCAACGGTTGTGCAAAGCACGTATGTTTAGTGATGTGCTTAGCCGAATTCACTTTTGGGGATGGCAGTTAATTATTGTGCTTGCAGCCATATCATTGCCTTTGGGTATTACCACCTCAAAAGAATATGCGGAACTGGAGTGGCCTATTGATATTTTAATTGCCTTGGTTTGGGTAACTTTTGGTATCAACATGATTGGTACCATTGTTAAACGCAGGGAGAAACAAATGTATGTGGCCATTTGGTTTTACATTGCAACTTTTGTTACCGTAGCTGTTTTACATATTGTTAACTCATTGGAACTGCCTATTGGTTTAACCAAAAGTTATTCTATTTATGCCGGAGTGCAAGATGCGCTGGTACAATGGTGGTATGGACATAATGCAGTGGCATTTTTCTTAACCACACCGTTTTTGGGCATGATGTATTACTTTTTGCCTAAAGCAGCTGATCGTCCGGTGTATTCTTATAAACTCTCCATCCTGCACTTTTGGTCGTTGATTTTTTTATACATCTGGGCCGGACCTCACCACTTGTTGTATTCATCTTTGCCTGATTGGGCACAATCATTAGGTGTGGTGTTTTCGGTAATGTTAATTGCTCCAAGTTGGGGAGGTATGGTGAATGGATTGCTTACTTTAAGGGGGGCATGGGATAAGGTACGTGATGAACCGGTGCTTAAAATGTTTGCCGTGGGCGTTACCGCTTATGGTATGGCTACCTTCGAAGGCCCTTTGCTTTCGCTAAAAAACGTGAACGCGATAGCCCATTTTACTGATTGGATTGTAGCCCACGTACACGTTGGTGCTTTGGGCTGGAATGGCTTGCTTACCTTTGCCATCATCTACTGGATTATTCCAAGAATTTACAACACCCAAATTTATTCTAAACGATTAATTAATGTGCATTTTTGGTTAGCTACTTTGGGTATTCTGTTTTATGCAATACCAATGTACTGGAGTGGATTTACACAAGGTTTAATGTGGAAACAATTTACACCGGAAGGCACACTGCTTTATCCTGAGTTTTTGAAAATAACCATTAAAATTTTACCGCTGCATATGTTGCGTTCAGTTGGTGGAACACTTTACTTGGCCGGATTTTTTGTATTGATTTATAATATTGTTAAAACCATTAAACAAGGCGTGCTTGTGGCCAACGAACCTGCAGAAGCGTTTGCTATTGAAAAATCAGGGTTGTTTAAAAAGGGAGAATTTTGGCATGCCGTATTGGAAAAAAAGCCGATTACATTTACTGTTTTAGCCATATTAATGATTGTAATAGGTGGAGCGGTAGAAATGATACCAACCTTTACCATCAAATCGAATATACCTACCATTGCCAGTGTAAAACCTTACACACCGCTTGAGTTACAAGGCCGTGATATTTACATCAGAGAAGGATGTAACGCTTGCCATACCCAATGGGTTAGGCCGTTTAGAAGTGAAACGGAACGTTACATGGGCGAGTACTCTAAAGCCGGTGAGTATGTGTACGACCATCCATTTTTATGGGGTTCAAAAAGAACCGGTCCTGACTTGATGCGCGAAGGAGGCAAGTATCCTGACAGTTGGCATTACTACCACTTTATGGATCCTAAAACCATGTCACCCGGAAGTATCATGCCCAAGTATAATTGGTTATCAGAACAAGATATTGATTTAACAACCACGCCTAAAAAACTAAAGGCCATGAAAACGCTTGGTGTTCCTTATACCGAGTATGAAATTGATAATGGCAACCAGGTTTTACTTAAACAAGCACAGCTAATAGCTGATAATTTAAAGAAGGAAGGTGTGTTGTTAGACAGCAAAAAAGAGATGATAGCCATTATTGCTTATATGCAACGTATGGGTACTGACATTAAAAAAGGCAAAACAGCTATTAAGTAATCAATTAATTACATCAATTATGAAACAATTTTTAGCCAATGTACAAGGAGTTGATGGTTATCTGATATTCTCCATGGTAGTATTTATGTTGTTTTTTACAGGGCTACTGTGGTGGGTTTTCACAACCGATAAAAACCATATTAAACAAATGAAAAATATTCCATTCGATAATAAATAATACCTATGAATAAGATAAAATTAGCAACCGTTTTTTTGTTTGTGGCCTCAATAGCCGTGGCACAAACAGCCGAGGTAACCGAGTCAGCTACCTCCATTAATGTGGGCAATGTAATTGTTGGCATTTTAGGGGTTATGGTGTTTGTACTCCTTCTATTGGTATTTACCTTGCAGAAAGTGGTTTATATGCTTAGCATGGAGGCCAAGGGCTTGCAATACCCTACCGCAACTGAAACCACTACAACATGGGAGAAACTACTTAGTTTAAAACCTCTTTCAGCTGAAAAAGATGTGGAGCTCGATCATGATTTTGATGGCATTAAAGAGCTGAATAATCCAATCCCTTTTTGGTTTAACCTGCTGTTTTATGGCACCATTGTTATTGGGTTTATTTACATGTTGGTGTTTCATGTTTTTGAAACCGGTGTGTTGCAAGCCAAGGAGTACGAAAATGAATTGACCAAGGCTGAGATAGATAAGAAGGAGTATGTAAAGAAGGCCGGAAATTTGGTTGATGAAAACAATGTGGTATTGCTTACTGATGCCTCTCGTGTGCAAAGCGGATTAACCACTTACACCGCAAAATGTGCCGTGTGTCATGGTGATAAGGGTGAGGGCAAGGTTGGACCGAATTTAACGGATCAATATTGGTTACATGGTGGTGATATGCGCTCTGTGTTCAGTACCATTAAATATGGTGTACCCTCAAAGGGAATGGTGGCTTGGCAAAACTCTTTAAATGGCGGACAAATTCAAGAATTAGCCAGTTACATCATGACGTTACAAGGAACCAATCCTCCCGGTTCGAAGGAGCCACAAGGAGAATTGTATGCACCGGAATCGGCTAAGCCCGCAGATAGCACCACAACAACCAAATAATACACATTACAATATACATCCAACCATGGCAGAGAGTTCGTATCGGGATAGTATTTCGCTTGTTGATAAAGCAGGAAATAGAAACTGGGTGTATCCTAAAAAGCCCAAAGGGTCACTATACCAAGGCCGAACTTGGTTTAGCATTGGCTTGATGCTGCTGTTGTTTGGAGGTCCTTTTATTGAGTTTAACGGACATCCGTTATTGCTTTTAAATGTATTGGATCGTAAGTTTATCATTTTCGGGATTCCTTTCTGGCCTCAGGATTTGCCTTTGTTTGCCCTGTTGATGATGACTTTTGTGATGTTCGTTATTGTATTCACGGTGGTGTTTGGGAGGGTGTTTTGCGGCTGGGCTTGTCCACAAACCGTTTTTATGGAAATGCTATTTCGTAAAATTGAGTATTGGATAGAAGGGGATTACAAGGCACAACAAAAGTTGGATAAGCAGGAGTGGGATATGGAAAAGGCATTGAAAAAAGGCAGTAAGCACGTGTTGTTTTTTGCACTGGCCTTATTAATTGCCAATACTTTTTTAAGCTACTTAATTGGCTTTGATGAGGTGAAAAAACTCATTATTGATGGGCCAATGCAACATTTGGGAAAGTTTATTGCGTTGGTCATTTTTTCAACGGTGTTTTACTTGGTGTTTGCTAAAATGCGTGAGTTGGTTTGCATAGTGGTTTGCCCATACGGAAGGCTTCAAGGGTTGATGTTGGATAAAAACTCCATTGTGGTAGCCTATGATTATATACGAGGTGAGCCTAGGGGATTCAGAAAGAAAGGAGTGGAGCAAAACTTGGGAGATTGTGTGGATTGCAAACGTTGTGTGCAGGTTTGTCCAACGGGTATTGATATTAGAAATGGAACGCAATTGGAGTGTATAAACTGCACCGCATGTATTGATGAGTGCAATGACGTGATGGTGAAAATTGGCGAACCTAAAGGGCTGATTCGATATGCATCGCAGCAAGAAATTGCAACCGGAAAAGTAAAACGCATCTCCACCAGAAGTATTGCTTACATCATTATTCTTACGGTATTGGTTAGTACACTAACTTTTCTGTTGGTTACACGTAAGGATGTGGAGTCGGCTGTTTTGCGCACACCCGGATTGATGCATCAGGAGCAAGGAAATGGTCTGGTAAGTAACATGTATAATTTTGAGGTGGTGAATAAAACATTTCATGAACAACAAGTTGAATTAGTCATTCTTCGCCCTACGGGTGCAACCTTAAAAATGGTTGACAGGGAATCGGCTATGCTTACATTGCATGAAGATGATTTATTAAAAGGATCGTTTTTTATTATGATGCCACAGCAACAAATCAAAGCCAACAATACAGAAGCGGAAGTGGCTGTATTCAGCAACGGAAAGTTAATGAAAAGAATCGTAACCAACTTTGTAGCACCGGTAAAACAATAAACAAATGAGCCAACACTATTAATGTAATAACTATGAAAAAATTAAATTGGGGACATAAGCTGGTATTTTTTACCGCAATCTTTATGGTTTTTATCATCACCATGGTGTACCAAATTAGCGCACAAAAAATTGATTTGGTTGATCAAAATTATTACGAGCGTGGGGTGATGTACCAACAAGACATTAACAAATACGAAGCATCTGGTGAAGTGCCTCATGAGGTGAGTTACCAAACGGCTCAACAAACTTTGCGTTTTAAAGTATCGGGGGTTGAACGTTTTGGCGGTACCCTTATCCTGTATCGGGTTGATGATGCCGCTCTTGATTTAGAGGTGCCTTTTCAATTGAGTGAACAGGGTGATTTTACTTATACAACAACGGGCTTAAAAAAGGGGCCATGGAAAGCCACTTTCGAATGGACGTTTAATGGTAAACTGATGGCTTCCGAAAAACAATTTGTAGTAGAATGATTTTTATAGCGGCATTTATTACCGGGTTACTGGGAAGTTTTCATTGTGCGGGTATGTGCGGGCCAATAGCGCTTGCCACACCAACCATTGGTGTCTCAGCATGGCAAAGGGCATTTGGAAAGTTATTGTACAATTTCGGAAGAATTTTTACCTATGCCATGATTGGGGCTTTGTTGGGTGCATTTGGTTGGGGTATGAAATTGGCCGGATTGCAACAAAGCATCAGCATTGTAGCAGGGCTTATCATGATTGGAGCAGTTGTACTTTCATCAAGCAAAATCAAACAAATTTTACCCACCTCGTTCTTCTTTTTCAAAGGCGATTTAATGGCAAAACTGTTTAAACAACAAACGTATACTTCGTTATTTGCCATTGGCTTATTAAACGGGTTATTGCCTTGTGGTTTTGTGTATTTGGGTTTATTGGGGGCTGTGGCCATGCAACAAGCATTTGATGGTGCTTTGTACATGGCGCTATTTGGGCTAGGTACTTTACCCATGATGTTCAGTATCGCCATGTCCGGGCAATTGCTTTCGGTAACTGTTCGGAATAAAATAAATCGGTTTACTCCTTATGCAGCAGTGTTTATAGGATGTCTTTTTGTGTTGCGCGGAATGGGTTTAGGAGTACCTTATATCAGTCCTAAAATTTCGCACGACCAAACACAAGTAAAGGATTGTTGTAAGCCGCAACATACCAATCAAAGTATTACCCGGTAAGATATGAATTGAGCCATTGAGCTAAGCAACATCTAAAAATCAAAATTTGGTGTTAACTTGCTTGTGCTATGAAAATACTATTTACCACATGCCTCCTGGTCATCAGCATTTCTTCTTGGTCGCAGCAGTACCTCAACCAAACCGCGGTATGGAATCAACAATTTACAC
>RDYC01000341.1 GCA_004293295.1 Bacteroidota bacterium | reverse complement strand
TTATCCACTAAATAGCCCATTGCTTCAAACATTCTGTGAATAATCCGATTACGTCCGCTATGAATTTGAACCAATACCACATTCCGTTCATTCGGGCTAGGTATTCCAATTACGTCCGGTTTAATTGGCCCGTCTTCCAGTTCAACACCATTGCTTCCTAGCTCTTGTAAATCTTTTGCAGCAAACGATTTGTTTAAAACGGCCTTGTATATTTTTGTAATATTATACTTAGGGTGGGTTAGTCGTTGAGCCAGTTCACCATCATTGGTTAATAATATCACCCCTGTTGTATTTCTATCCAACCTGCCTACCGGGTAAACCCTCGGCAAACGAGGTTCTTTAATTAAATCCATGATTATTTTTCTGCCATCAGGATCATCGCTAGTAGTGATAAAGTCTTTGGGTTTATTCATCAATAAGTACACTTTTTGTTCCCAACTCAATCGTTGTTTATTGTACTTTACTTCATCTCCTGGTTTTACTTTATAGCCCATTTCGGTTACAACCTCTCCGTTAACGGAAACTAACCCAGCCGAAATTAAATCATCCGCTTCCCTGCGGCTGCATATTCCCGCGTTTGAGATAAACCTGTTTAACCGAACAATATCCGGAGCAATGGAGTCAAGCATTTCATCACTTTTTGCCTTTAAATCCCTTGCCTTTGCCCCTTTAACCATATAAGGCCTTCCGGTTTTTCCTCTTCTTGTTGGCCCTTCATTTGAAAAACCGTCTTTATTGGAACGAATTCCTCTTTCTGCTCGTTCTTCACCAGAAGAAAAACGGTCTTTAGATGGGCCCCTTAAGCCATAACCGCCCTTGCTTGTGCGAAAATTGTCTCGCTTGTTATCATCTTTGTAGCTTGTTCTTTTTGCTCCACCAAATACATTTCCTGCTTTTGATGGCCGTTTATCATCTCCTTCACTTTTACGCACGTATGGGGCGCGCCCGCTAGTTGTTTTTTGTGGCCTATCCGATTTAACAAATCTCCGGTTCTCACCAGACCTGTTTTCAGCGCCTCTGGTGCTTGTTGGCCTTCTATTGTAACCACTATTTTCATCTTTCTGTGAATAAGAGCTGCGACCACCTACCGGTTTTTTCGGTCTATCTGAAAACTCCGGACGACTGGTTTTCTTTTCTCCATAAGCACCCCTTGTGCTTGGCCTAACCGTTTTACGGGTATCTCCCGATAGTCTTTGGCCTGTTGATGTTGAACTCCTGCTGCTGCTTTTATCCGCATCCTCATTTCTAAATCCACGACTTGATTTTTCGGTTCTTACAACCCTTGGGGGTTTACCATTATCAAAAGACCGGACATTGCTACTTCCTCTTTTTGAATCATTTTTGTTGTCCCCTTTTTTGTCTTCGTTGTATGGTTTTTTTCTTAATCCCATTTTTTCATATTTAATGCTACAAAGGTATCGTTTAATTTTCAACATCCTTTTGCATTGTTCAAATATCTAACATGTAAAACGCCTTTCAATAATTGTATTTCAATAATCGCTTGATAAACGTTTGTTTTAAATCGAATGCCCAATTTTACCTGAAAAAATGTTAACTGGCTGATAATGTGGGCAAAATTGTTCATTAAAGCACGTGCTGTCTAATAAAACATCTTGATGTGAGCAAAGTGTTTGGTTAACTTTACCGAAAAAGCCCTTTATAACGCATTTAAAGGGATGAGTCTTCTAAGTTGTGCGTTTTAAATTTGCTTTACAAGGTTGGCTCTAAAGACGAAGATCCGGAAAAAACAGGATTTGCACATCTTTTTGAACACCTTATGTTTGGGGGTTCAGAAAATGTAGAAGAGTTTGATAGTGTGCTTCAAGTTGCCGGTGGCGAAAACAATGCTTTTACCAGCAATGATATTACGAATTATTACATCACTCTTCCGGCCAATAATATTGAAACCGCCTTTTGGATTGAAAGCGACAGGATGCTGAGCCTAAACTTTAATCCTAAAGTTTTAGATGTTCAAAAAAGTGTGGTTATTGAAGAGTTTAAAGAACGTTACATCAACAAACCTTACGGTGATGTTTGGCTAAAGCTTCTTCCTTTAGCTTATAAGGTACACCCCTACAATTGGCCAACCATAGGAAAGGACTTCTCTCATATTGAAACAGCTACACTAAATGATGTTAAGGACTTCTTTTTTAACTTTTATGCCCCCAATAACGCCATTTTGGTTATAAGTGGTAACATATCCTTAGATAAAACGAAAGAACTTACCGATAAGTGGTTTGGTCCAATTCCCCGAAGAGAGGTTAAGCGGAGGGCATATAAAAAAGAGCCCCTGCAAAGCGAAAAAAGAACGCTTGACGTGTACAATGACGTGCCGTTGGATATGATTGTAATGGGGTATCACATGTGTGAAAGGTTGCATCCTGATTATTATGCAGCCGATTTATTAACAGACATAATAGGCAGTGGGCGATCATCACGATTGTATCAGCAACTTTTAAAAAAGAACCCTCTTTTTAGTGAAATTGATTGCTACCAAAGTGGCGATTTTGAACCCGGGCTTATTATTTTTGAAGGAAAACTAAACAAAGGCGTATCACATGCCATTGCTGAAGAGGCTATAGAAAACCTGATTGCGGATATTGTTACCAATGGTGTAACAGAGGAAGAGTTGGAAAAAGTAAAAAATAAGACAGAAACCAACATTCGTTTTAATGATTTAGGCGTATTAAACAAAGCCATGAAACTTGCTTATGCTAGTTATTATGGAGATACGGATCTTGTAAATACTGAGGCAACTCACTATTTAGGTGTAACCCAAAATCAAATTCAACAGGTTTGTGCTAAATACCTGAAACCGGAGAACTGTAATGTACTTTATTATCACTCAAAAAAATGACACCACTTAACCGTTCAGTAGCTCCTACAACATCCGCCATTTCGGACATTTCACTTCCTAAAGCCATTTGTGAAATAGGGCCCTCTGATATTCCTGTTTACTGGTTAAATGGCTCAACAGAAGAAATTCTCCGTTTGGAGTTTGTTTTTAATGCCGGAATAAGCAAGCAAAAACAACTATTGATTGCATCGGCCACAAATAGCCTTATACAAGAAGGAACATTAACAAGAAATGCTCGAGAGATTGCAGATGGACTAGATTTTTATGGCTCCTACCTACAAACGCGTTGTGCGGTTGATGACAGCCAAATCACTTTGTTCTGCTTAAAGAAACATTTAAATAAATGCTTGGGTATTGTGTTGGACGTGTTAAAAAACGCTCAATTTCCTGAAAATGAAATAGATATATACACCAAAAACAGCAAGCAACGCCTTAAGGTACAACAACAAAAAACATCTTATTTGTGCCGTAGGGCTTTTTATAAAGAAGTTTTTGGAGAGCAAAGCCCTATATCATCTTTCTCAGAATCAGGTGATTATGATAAAATTTCACGTGAAACACTACTGGGTTTTTACAGCCAGCATTACCAAAACTCCATAAAATACATCACTATTAGTGGAGATGTAACGCGAGAAATCATTTCAACTGTACAAGAGTTTGGTGGTAATTTTACCCTGGATAAAAGCATAAACAGCTACCATTCAACTAAAGGCCAAACAGAAAATCGCTACATCCATAAGCCCAAATCTGTTCAAGCTACACTCAGGATTGGTAAAAAATCTTTCAATAGGAAGCACACAGATTATAGGCGTTTTCAATTATTAAATCTTGTTTTAGGTGGGTACTTTGGTTCTCGTTTAATGAAGAACATTAGAGAAGATAAGGGCTTAACTTATGGCATTTATTCTTCCTTAGAATCCTATCTTGATGACGGTTGTTTTTATATTGAAGCTGATGTAAACACCCATAAAGTGGGTATTGCAACCGCTGAAATATACAAAGAAATTGAGCGGCTAAATAATGATCTTATTCCCGAGAAAGAATTACACACTGCCAAAAACTACTTTCTTGGCTCGTTGCTGAGAAGCATAGATGGTCCATTTACCATCATGGATAGGAACCGGCTATTATTAGATTATGGACTATCAGAGAATTATTACAGTGAGCTCTTTACACTCATTAAAGAAACATCTTCTGAAGACTTGAGAACCACTTGTAATCTATACTTAAACAAGAATAGTCTCGTTGAAGTAGTATGCGGTGGCTAAGCAAAATATCTGCTCTATTTCTCTTTTTTCTTTGCCAACAAAGCAATGCCCAGGCTCCGTTTCTTAGACGAGTTTGCGTTGCCACAACCAATAATGAATTAGTATGGAATAATCCCACCTATCCTTGTACCGACTTTAAATTCTACCTGATCTGGGGAAGAAATGGCACATCTGGACCTTTCGTTTTAGTTGATACCATTAAAAACATCGCTTCGGAAAACTACACCCATGTTAATGCCAATATTGGCCCTGGTAGTCCTAACTGGTACTATTTTATTGAGAGAAGAGACTCCTGCGCTCCATATAATTATTATAGTGATACCCTTAGAATTGACGATACCCCAACCGAACAAACCTCTTTCGATTCTGTTAGCATTGATATTGCTACTAACAAAGTAATCATCGGTTGGCCGAGTAATAAATCGGTTGACTTCAACAAATATTATATCTTTCAATTTACCGGAACGTACATTCTATTGACATCTTCTGGAATTATTGATACGTTCTACCAAGACAATAACAACGACCCCTCTGTCGGCATCTTGAGCTATGATATCTACACCACTGATAGTTGTGGAAATCCATCTCTACTTGGATTAAGCAAGCACAGTACAATTTTTTTGCAACACACCATAGATACTTGCAAACGCCAATACAATCTTAATTGGTCACACTATGTTGGTTGGACAGGTATAGAGAAATACCATATTTTCGAGAAAACAGAAACATCCGATTTTAGGTTGATTGATTCCGTTGATGGCTCAATAAATACTTATACCGGCAGTTACAGCAACAAAGCAAGCCACGAGTATTATGTACGTGCCATCAAATTGGGAAACAAAGCCATCACCAGTTCCTCGAATAAAATTCAGTTTACAACAAGGGTAAGAAACGAACCAGCCTTTATTTCCATTAACCATATATCCTCACTTGCCCCTATATCAAAAAACTTGTCCTTTAGTTTCCAGGCAGAGGCAGACAAAGATGTTTCAAGTTATGAAGTATCTATATTGGACTCCGGTGGTGTGCTAAAGGAATCGCTGAATCTCAACAAAGCAGACATTGGCAAAGAAATTACCCTGTCCTCTGAAGACCATCTTCGTTGGTACATAACTGTTGCAGCTAAAGATTATTGTAACAACGCTTACTTTTATGGCGATACTTCAACCAATATAGTTTTAGCTGGAATAGATACTTTACAAAGCCGCCAGCTTTTTTGGAATCCATATTCATTCTGGAAAGCCGGTGTAGAAAATTACCAAATTTCACGTGGAACAGGAAATGACGGACTGTTTCTGCTTTCTCCGTTTACACAAACTTTTGATACGCTCTTTAAGGACACTCAAACTATTGATGATATTCAAAACGAAGGTGTGTGCTACTTTGTTGAGGCAATTCCTAAAGGGAACCCACAGCTTAAATCGCGCTCCAATATGGTTTGCTTATCAACCTCGTTTTTGGTATTTATACCCAATGCATTTGCACCTAATGGAATAAACAGCCTGTTTCGACCGGAGGGAAGTTCTATAGATTACCAAAAATCCACCTTTACCATTTACAACCGATGGGGTCAAGAAATATATTCCGGGATTATTAACAATGGATGGAATGGCCTTGACAATGATGGTGAGGTTTGTTCCTCGGGTGTATATCATTACAACATTGAAATCATCAGCTCCAAAAATGAAAAGAAAAACAGTAGCGGGTATGTTACCCTCATCAGGTGAGATTTGCTTTAATAGTATTGACATTAAAACTTCCATCCATTATAAAACCATATTGCGAAAATGGGTCACTGAAACAATAAGCACCGAAGGAAAGACACCCGGAGAGATTAGTTTTAATTTCTGTTCTGATGATTACTTATTAGAAATAAACCGAACCTATCTCAATCACGATTACTACACAGATATTATTACCTTTGAGCTTAATGAGGGGAGCCTTGTTATAGGAGACATCTATATCAGCATTGACCGGGTAAAAGAAAATGCAGAAAGCCTGAATGTGCCTTATCAAACAGAACTGCATCGGGTAATGATACACGGAATATTACACCTTTGTGGTTATAAAGACAAAGGTAAAAAAGATGCCAAACAGATGCGCGATAAAGAGGACTATTACCTATCTTTGTTCGCTGGTTTAAAGCATAAACAACAAGTGTTTCACGTGAAACAGCAAATATAAAACACTGATTTTCAAATGTTTACAGAGTATGATGTGATTGTGGTTGGGGCGGGCCATGCTGGTTGTGAAGCCGCGGCTGCCGCTGCCAATCTTAGCTCCAAGGTATTGATAATTACCATGGACATGAACAAAATTGCCCAAATGAGTTGTAATCCGGCAATGGGCGGTGTGGCTAAAGGGCAGATTGTAAGGGAAATTGACGCTCTTGGCGGCTATTCAGGAATAGTTACAGATAAGAGCACCATCCAATTTAGGATGTTAAATTTAAGTAAGGGGCCAGCTATGTGGAGTCCGAGGGCACAAAACGACCGCATGCTATTTTCACAATATTGGAGGGAGCGGTTGGAGCAAACACCTAATGTTGACTTTTGGCAAGATATGGTTAAGGCAATAATTGTGGAAAATGGCAAAGCCTGTGGGGTAATCACGGGTATGGGTCAAACCATCCGCTCTCGATCTGTTGTTTTAACCAACGGCACATTTCTTAATGGCATTATCCATATTGGTACCAAGCAGTTTGGTGGGGGTAGAATCAGTGAGGGAGCGGCAACCGGAATAACCGAACAACTTATTCAACTTGGTTTTGAAAGTGGCAGAATGAAAACCGGTACTCCCCCAAGGGTGGATGGAAGAAGCTTAGATTATACCAAAATGGAACAACAAGACGGTGATGAAAATCCGTCAAAGTTTTCGTACAGCAAACAAACAACCCCTGTTAAAGACCAACGGCCTTGTTGGATTACATACACCAACGAAACAGTGCATGATATTCTTAGAACAGGTTTTGACGAATCTCCAATGTATGCTGGAAGAATACAGGGGCTTGGCCCACGTTATTGCCCGAGCATCGAGGATAAAATTAATCGGTTTGCCGAACGAGAGAGGCATCAAATATTTGTAGAGCCGGAGGGTTGGAATACTGTTGAAATTTATGTTAACGGATTTTCCACTTCATTACCTGACCATATCCAGTTTAAAGCTATACGACAAATTCCCGGCTTTGAAAATGCTAAAATCTTTCGTCCGGGATACGCCATTGAATACGACTACTTTCCGCCCACCCAGTTAAAGCTAACCCTTGAAACACAATTGGTTAATAACTTGTTTTTTGCGGGACAAATTAACGGAACAACCGGTTATGAAGAGGCTGCTTGCCAAGGTCTGATTGCCGGAATAAACGCACACCAAAATGTACATGATAAAGAGCCATTTGTTTTAAGGAGGAGTGATGCTTATATTGGTGTATTGATAGACGATTTGGTTAATAAAGGAACAGATGAACCTTATCGCATGTTTACAAGCAGAGCCGAGTATCGTTTATTATTAAGGCAAGACAATGCCGATGTGCG